>NZ_JBDGAB010000025.1:0-53480 GCF_040910705.1 Blautia sp. RTP21359st1_E11_RTP21359_211015 | reverse complement strand
CAGTACCGTAAGGTGTTTGCCAATGCAGTAGTGGGAGAAGCAAGAATCCCCCTGCTTTAGCTGTGGGGAGTGTCAAACAGGTCTGCGCTATGAGGGTGGACGAATGGTGGATATGTACCGTACTCTGGACAGTATCCCGGTTCTTGCAAAAGCAGGCGGTATTCTGGTGATGACCGATGAGATCCGTGGAACAGAGGCGGAAAAGAATCCGGAAAGCCTGAATATCCGGGTATTCCCGGGTGCTGACGGAAGCTTCAGATTGTATGAGGATGACAACGAAACCTGTGCTTACGAAAATGGTGCCTGTGTATTTACGGAAATGGATTATAAGGAAAAGGATCAGGGAGTGTTTACCATTCATCTCGCACAGGGAAAAACAGAGTTGATCCCGGCAAAGAGAGCTTATACCGTGGAGTTCTGTAATTTTGCGAAAACAGGAACAGATACTGTGAAGGTTCTGGTTAACGGAGCAGAGACTGAGGCTGCTGTAAAATATGAAGAGAAGCTTCAGAAGATCTGTGTGGAAGTGGAAGCAGACACAGCGGCAGAGGTGCAGATCATTCTTGCAGGAGAGGTAGCGGATAATCGTATAGAGAAACGTATCTTCGATTTCCTGAACCAGGCAGAGATCGGTTTTGTACTGAAGGACAGATTATATCAGCTGATCACAGCCGGAAAGAAGCTGCCGGTTCTTTTATCTGAGCTTCAGTCTATGGAGCTGGACAAGGATCTTTACGGAGCACTGATGGAGATCCTGACTGCGTAAAACATGAATAAAATCGCGTTTCCAAACCATACTATCATTATTATCAAAAGAAAGGATGATCATAATGATATTAAAGGAAAAAGAACGCACAGTGATCCAGGATCTTCAGACACAGGAAAAAAGCTGCATTGAAAAATACGGAAAATACGCACAGCAGGCCAGGGATCCGGAGCTTAAAAGCTTATTTCAGACTCTTCAGAAAAAAGAGCAGGAGCATTACGATTCCCTGAGCCAGGTGCTTTCCGGTACAGTTCCACAGGTAAACTGTAATGACAGTGACGGCCGTGATTACCAGCCAAAGGCTGCTTACACATCGGTGATGTCCTCAGAGGATAAGGAACACGATGCTTTTCTTGCAACAGACTGTATCGGAACAGAAAAGCTGATTTCCGGAGAATACAACTCGGATGTTTTTGCTTTTGAAGACAGTGGTGTGAGGAAGCTTCTGGCAGATATCCAGGTGGAAGAGCAGAATCATGCGGAGATGCTTTACAAATACAAGACTGCGAACGGAATGTTCTGATATATAAAAAAGAGGGAGGATTTCAGTAATGGAATTCTTCCTTTTTTTATTATATAATCAGGAGAACAGCAGGGAGAAATACTTTCCTGCAAAGAGAGGAGAAATAAATATGAAGGGAACCAGCTGCGAATACTGTGCAAACTATACATATGATGAAGAGTGTGACGAATATTATTGTGATGTCAATCTGGATGAGGATGAATATTATCGTTTTGTGAGCAGTGATTACAAGGAATGTCCGTATTATCGTTCCGGAGATGAATATAAGGTGGTACGTCATCAGATGTGATACAGAGTAACGGAAAAAACAGAGCAGAAGATAATGCGATAAGACAAATGCGGGTTTTCCACGAAAAGGAATGCGAGTTTTGTGGAAAATCTGCATTTTGATGTTTTGATATGTGCAAAAGGCTTCAAATTTGTAAAAATTGGCGTGTTTACATTTGAAAAAAATATCTTTATAATAAAAATATTGGTCTGACAGGTGGAACCTTTATACCATCCAGACGATGATAATGCTACAGGATTTTGTTTGAGACAAAATTTCGGGTAAGCGTCTGACAGACTTATAATAGATTTTTTGATTTGACGGAGGATGTGACAGATTGGATATTATAAAGAAATTCGGGGATATGGTGGGAGAGAGATCCATCAGGGATCCGGAAAAAGCACGAAAACTTCTTCTCACTGGATACCGGCTTCAGGAAAAACGTCTGCAGCTTTTTCCTGACAGGAAGCTTCCGGCTTCGGGACAGTATGTAGCCCGTGTAGTCATGCAGAATATTATCAAAGCCCTTGCAAAACCGGATGATACCGCGCTTGTGAGCATTTTTGTACCGGGAGAGCTTCTGACAGCAGCAGGGATCACTCCGTATTCCGTGGAGGCAATGTCCTGCTTCATCGCCGGAACCAGATGTGAGCAGGCATTTCTGGCACAGACGGAATCAGAGGGCTTTCCGGAAACCATGTGCTCCTATCACAGAGTTTTTCTGGGAGCGTCCATGACAGGATTGGTACCGAAGCCCAAATGTACCATCTACACAAACCTTGCCTGCGATGGAAACATGATGACGTTTCCTTATCTGAAACAGAAATATCAGATCCCGGGCTTTTATATTGACGTACCCTATGAAAAAAATCAGGATTCCATCAGCTATGTTGCAGATCAGCTCCGTGAGCTGAAGAAATTCCTGGAGGATGTAGGCGGGAAAAAAATCTCCGAGCAGTCGGTACAGCGTGCAGTTGCCAACAGCAATGAAGCGGCCTCCTATTACAGCAGCCAGCTTGCCCTCAGAAAGGATCACGATCCGGTGACTTCCCTGACAAATGAGCTGTATGCAATCTTTATGTGCCATCTTCTGGCGGGCTCAGAGGAATCCCTGAAATACACAAAAATGCTTCTTGAGGATGTGAAGAAGGCACCAAAGGGGGAAGGTCTTCATATTTTGTGGATGCATATGATGCCGTTTTTGCAGGAGCCGGTAAAGGATGTATTTAATTACAGCCAGAACGTGCATATCAGTGCCTGTGATTTTGTTGCAGACGGTTTTCAGCGGATGCAGGCCTCGGATCCTTATGAGGCCCTTGCGGAAAAAATGGTCAACTGCATTTACAACGGAAGTGTGAAGCAGAGGATCCGGCGTGCCCAGGAGCTGGCGAACCTTACAGAGGCAGACGGCGGGATCCTTTTTGCGCATTGGGGCTGCAAGGGAACCATCGGAGCTTCCAGCCTGATCAAAAATTCTCTGGAAAATGCAGGACTTCCAACCATGGTCCTGGACGGTGACGGCTGTAACCCGGCCAATTCCAGTGACGGCCAGGTATCCACACGACTTCAGGCATATCTGGAAATGCTGTCAGAAGGTAAGGAGGAAAAACGGTCATGATACATTACGTCTGTAAATATACACCGCTGGAGCTGTTTAAGGGCTTTGGCGAGGAATGTGCGGTTCTTGAGGAAATGCCGGAGAATTTTGAGCTTTCGGACCAGATCGCCCATGCTAATCTCTGTGGTTTCGGAAAATCTGTGATCCAGGCAGTGCTGGAGGGAAAGGTAGAGCAGCTTGTTCTTGTTAACTGCTGTGATTCCATGCGCCGTGTGTACGACATTGTGGAAAGTACCGGTAAATGTAAATTTCTGTACATGTTGGACATGCCTCATGAGGATAACGACTGTGAAAAGGTGAAGCTTGCCCAGGGCATCCACCGTCTGAAGAAAGCTTATGAGAAATTTTCGGGGAAAACCTTCGACAGAAGTGGATTTCTGAATGCTTTTTCCCATGAGCCTGTGGATAACCAGCCGTATATCGGTGTTCTGGGTGTCCGTGTCAGCGGCATCCTGGAAAAAATGATCCGGGATAATATCCGCATGGATGTGGAAAACCTGACCTGTACAGGTGGAAGACGTCTTGCAGTGATCCGTGAGGAGCTGGAAAAAATGGAAGACGATGCCATGTTCCTGGCTTATGCGGATGCACTTCTTTCACAGATGCCCTGCTTCCGTATGAACAACAGCACCCGAAGAAACCGGCTGTATCTGGATCCGAACCTGAAGGGGATCATTTATCATACTATTAAATTCTGCGACTATTACGGATTTGAGTATGCAAGCATCAAGCGTGATATCAAGGTTCCGCTTCTGAAGATCGAGACAGATTTTACAAGCCAGAGTGCAGGACAGCTCCTTACCAGAGTGCAGGCTTTTGCGGAGACCCTGGAAGGCTCTGAGGATATGGACCCATCAAAAGGAATCAGCGAGGAGATAAGGAAAAAAATGGAATCAGGAGTTTATTATGTGGCAGGGATCGACAGCGGTTCCACAAGTACGGATGTTGTGATCCTGGATAAAGACGGAAAAATTAAATCGACCATGATCATTCCCACAGGCGGCGGCGCTATGATGAGTGCAGAGAAGAGCCTGGAGATGGCCGTGGAAAAAGCAGGGATCAGGAAAGAAGATATCGTGCGTATCGTTACTACCGGATATGGACGTGCCTATATTGACAGTGGTGATGACAGTATCACAGAGATTACCTGTCACGCAAAGGGCGCCCATTATCTGAATCCGAATGTGCGTACAGTTATCGACATCGGCGGTCAGGATATCAAGGCGATCAGCATTGACGAGAACGGTGCGGTAAAAAATTTCCTGATGAACGATAAATGTGCAGCAGGAACCGGACGATTCCTGGAAATGATGGCCCGTACTCTTGGACTTTCCCTGGAGGAGATGAGTACCCGTGGTCTGGAGTGGAAAGAGAACGTAGTGATCTCAAGCATGTGTACTGTATTTGCAGAGTCCGAGGTAGTTTCCCTGGTTGCCCAGAATAAGGACGTGGCAGATATCATCCATGGTCTGAATGTATCTGTTGCTTCCAAGGTAGGAGCTCTTGCAGCCCGCCTTGGCAAAAAGAATCCGGGGGAATACATGATGACCGGTGGTGTTGCCAGAAATAAAGGTATCATCCAGGCACTGGAGGAGAAGCTGGGTGCGAAGCTTTATATCTGTGATGAGGCACAGCTTTGTGGTGCGCTTGGTGCGGCACTGTTTGCTTATGAGAAGTGTAATGCGGCACGGTGATCAGATCAGACAAGTTGCCTGCGCAGTGAATGCAGAGTGTGAATATCCTTTTGGTTAGGGGCGGCGTGCCCACTCACTGGGCGAACAGCCACAGTTCTTTCGGAAGTACCGGCTGAAGTGGGAGAGATTTGAAAATCCGCACAGCAGAGCCACCTGTTGAACAGGCAGAGCTTCGTTGGTGAGCAGATTTTTGGCTTTTTCCAGACGGAGCAGATTCAGGTCAGCATGAGGGGTACTGTCAAAAAAATTCCGGTAACAGGAATAAAACTGACTTTTTTCGAGATTAGCCATGGCGCAGAGCTTTTCTGTTGTCCATGGCTTTTCGTAATTTGTAAGCATTTCCAGACGGATTTTTTGGAACAGGCTGCAGAGCTCCGAGTCTGCAGACTTGCCTGTATCTGTACTGCGGAGTTCCCGTGAGGCTGTGATCATCAGCTGGCAGAGCAGGGCATACTCGTAGTCCCGGGAAAAAACTTCTCTGTTCAGATATTCATGCTGCAGCTTCTGGATACAGTGATCGATCTCCTGGCAGTCACTGGGGTAAAAAATTTCGTTGCAGGGAAGTCCGAACCGTTTTGCCAGGTTTTCTCCGCAGGAAAAATGGACATAACTGTTCCGGAATTTTCGCACAGCCTGATAATGCTGGGGATTTCCCGGAATATAAAAGATGCAGGCATTTTCCCGGGTGACAGTAAGCTGACTGCCCAGATAAACCTTCATTGGTGTTTTAAATAAAAGAAAAAGAAAATCTCCGCTTCCCTCCGGTCGGAAAATCCTGTCGTAATCGGAGTTGGAACGGTTGTATTCGCAGAAATTTAAGGTGAAATCCATGAAAATGCTGCGCTCCTTTCATTACGTAGATCAGACAATCCGACTGTGGCATTGTAAAGAACTTTCTGTCTGGAAGTATAAAGTAAAGTGACAGAGGGACGTCCGTCTGGTAAGACTGTCTTTACGATAAATCTTACCGGAAAAAAAGTCAACTATTTCGGAAGATAATCACTGGTATGGATAGAACAGGATGGTAAAATGAAACATAGAAACGGTTGATTTCCGGTCTGTCTGAGAGTGTGTGAGCGAACAGAGGCGTAAGAGCTGATATACGGCGGAATCGGAAACAGAGCTAAATGCAGTAGCAGCAGAAAATAATAATTTACAGGAGGATTTTTACAATGAAAAAAGCGCAGATCATCGTGGACAAATATTTCCTCACCGGAAAAACAGACAAAAGAATCTATGGTTCCTTTATAGAACATCTCGGACGTGCGGTTTATGAGGGGATTTATCAGGAAGGCAGCCCTCTTTCTGATGAGCAGGGATTCCGGAAGGATACTCTGGAGCTGGTAAGGGAGCTTCAGGTACCGATCGTTCGTTATCCGGGCGGAAATTTTGTATCCGGATTCCGCTGGGAGGACAGCGTCGGACCGAAAGCTCAGCGTCCGTCCAGACCGGAGCTGGCCTGGGGTGTCATCGAGACAAACCAGTTTGGACTCAATGAGTTTGTGGACTGGTCCAGAAAAGCCGGCAGCGATGTGATGATGGCAGTAAACCTGGGAACAAGAGGACCGGAGGATGCGAAAAATCTTCTGGAATACTGTAACTTTAAGGGTGGTACCTATTACAGTGATCTCCGTAAGGCTCACGGCTATGAACAGCCGCATGATATCAAATTATGGTGTCTCGGAAACGAGATGGACGGTCCGTGGCAGATGGGACATAAAACTGCGGCAGAGTACGGAAGAGTTGCAGCAGAGACTGCCCGCCTGATGAAATTTATGGATCCGGAGGTTGAGACTGTTGCATGCGGAAGCTCCAGTCTGGAAATGCCTACCTTTGGCTCCTGGGAGTATACGGTTCTTGACGAGGCTTACGATCAGGTGGATTATCTTTCCCTGCATCAGTACTATGGAAATGCATCGGGAGACACTGCCGATTTTCTGGCAAGCTCCAAGGGCATGGATGATTTTATCTCAGGAGTGGTTTCCATCTGCGATGCTGTAAAAGCAAAGAAGCATGGAAAAAAACAGATCAATCTTTCCTTCGACGAATGGAACGTATGGTACCACAGCAATGAACAGGATAAAAAGCTGGAAAAATGGGTACAGGCGCCCCATCAGCTGGAGGATGTTTATAACTTTGAGGATGCACTTCTTGTGGGAAGCATGTTGATCACACTTCTCCGTCATGCAGATCGTGTAAAGATCGCCTGCATGGCACAGCTGGTAAATGTTATTGCGCCGATCATGACATCCGATACAGGCGCATGGCGTCAGACGATCTTTTATCCGTATATGCTGACAAGTGTGTTTGGAAGAGGAACCGTCCTTAATACACAGGTTCTCACACCTATATATGAAAGCAAGACTTATGGAGAAGCTCCATATTTGGATTCTGTATGTGTCTGGGATGAGGAAAAGGATACGCTGACGATCTTTGCAGTGAATAAGAGTCTGGATGAGGATATGGAAGTTTCCTGTGACTTGAGACAGTTTGAGGGATATAAGATCGTAGAGCATATTGTACTCAATAATGATGATCTTCAGGCAGCCAATACAGAGGCTCAGCCGGAGAATGTAGTTCCTGTAAAAGCCAGTGCAGAGTGCTCAAAGCTGGACGGCGGAAAACTGGAAGCAGTTTTTGCAAAACACAGCTGGAATATGATCCGTCTTGCGAAATAAGGGCCGGTGAAGTATAGTAAAAGCAGTTACAGAAAATGTAAATCATGCTACATTATGGGAGGTTTTTATGTACACACCTGCAAAGGAACGCTACGAAACTATGGAGTACAACCGCTGCGGTGAAAGCGGCCTGATGCTTCCGAAGGTGTCTCTTGGATTATGGCATAATTTCGGAGATACTTCTGATTATGAAAACATGAAGCAGCTGTGCTTTACAGCTTTTGACAATGGTATCACACAGTTTGACCTTGCCAATAATTACGGACCTGCCTATGGAAGTGCGGAACGGAATTTCGGCAAGATCCTGAAAGAAGAACTGATGCCATACCGTGATGAGCTGATCATCACAACAAAGGCAGGCTATGATATGTGGGAAGGCCCTTATGGAAACTGGGGCAGCCGCAAGTATCTTCTGGCAAGCCTTGACCAGAGCCTGAAGCGCATGGGTCTGGAATATGTGGATATTTTTTACCATCACAGAATGGACCCGGAGACTCCGCTTGAGGAGACTATGGGGGCGCTGGCAACAGCGGTTCAGCAGGGCAAGGCCCTCTATGTGGGACTTTCCAATTATGATGGAAAAACCTTAAGCCAGGCAGCAGCGATCCTGAAGGATCTGAAATGCCCCTTTGTGATCAACCAGAACCGGTATTCCATTTTTGACAGAACAGTGGAAGAAAACGGTCTCAAGAGAACCACCGGCATTTTGAAAAAAGGTCTGATCACCTTCAGCCCTCTTGATCAGGGACAGCTGACAGACCGTTACCTGAACGGGATCCCGGAGGACAGCCGTATCCGCAAAGATGGAAGATTCCTTAAGGAAAGTGTGCTGACGCCGGAGCGTCTGGATCAGATCCGGAGACTGAACGATCTGGCAGCCCAGCGTGGAGAGAAGCTGGCTGATATGGCGCTTGGCTGGCTGCTTCAGCATAAGGAAGTTACCAGTGTTCTGATCGGAGCTTCCAAGCCGCAGCAGATCCTTGATAATGTGAAAGCGATCCACTGTGCACCGTTTACAGCTGAGGAGCTGCGTCTGATCGACGAGATCTCAAAATAAGATTTATATACTTCCTGTTTTACTATGAAAAGTAGTGAAGCAGGGAGTTTTTTATGTCGAAATAATTGTTTAACTGAATTAGGAAAGTTTCCGGGTTACTGTTCACTGGTAATATTCCGCGAGGTGTTTTTTTGTGAGCGAAGGTCACAGAAAACCCGAGACATACCGCGCGAATTTATGCGATTAGCATAAATTCTGTGCATCGCGAAGCGTGTTGCTGAGAACGGAGTGAACAGTAACGTCTCCGGCGGGAGTGCAAAGAGCAATAAGCAGTGGAGGTTTGACAACGGGATAGGTGTGTGCTATATTGAAAAACAGAAAAGAAAAGAGCCAGCGGGAGCTTGTGTGACAGGCTGAGAGGAAGATAGATCTTCGACCGTACCTGATTTGGGTAATGCCAACGGAGGGATTGTGATCTGAGAGCGTGTCTCCGTGGAGTTTGCCATGGGATGCGCTCTTTTCGGATGCAGGAATGGAACTGGAATGGTCTGACAATGTGGGGATGTGAAAGTGACAGAGACTGCATGTGGAGCTTCTGCGGCGAGCGGGCAGGAAGGGGAGCGCCTTAATGTCTGGCAGGAGAGTGATATTCCGGAGGATTTTTCCGGAAGGATCATGTAAGCGATGGGAATCCGTGTTTTCGGAGTGAGAGGAAGTAAGGGAACTTCGACCGCCAAAATCTAAGGGCAGACTGCAGCAGACGGGAAGCTTTTGCCCGGATCTGACAGGGCTCTGCCTGATATTTCAGGGAGGAAAAACACTATGGAAAAACAAAGGATGCACACGCTTCGTATGGTAATGCTGGCAATGATGGTTGCGATCGGTGTCGTTATTTCACCGATCCTGAGGATTGAGGGAATGTGCCCCACGGCGCATCTTGTCAATATCGTATGCTCGGTTCTGATGGGACCGTGGTATTCCCTTCTCTGTGCGACCATGATCGGCGTGATCCGTATGATGTTCATGGGAATCCCGCCACTTGCACTGACCGGTGCAGTATTTGGCGCATTCCTTTCAGGTGTGTTCTACAGACTTTCCAAAGGCAAGATCATTTGCGCGGTGATCGGTGAGATCTTTGGAACAGGTATCATCGGATCCATGGTTTCTTATCCGGTGATGGCATTCCTGATGGGAAGAGGCGGACTGACAGCATTTTATTATACGCCGATGTTCCTTGCAGCAACCACAATGGGAGGATGTGTTGCCTATATTTTCCTGAAGGCTCTGAGTAAAGCAGGTCTTCTGGTGAAATTCCAGGCAGCTTTGGGTTCAAAAACATATGAGACAAAGAATTTTACAACTGCGAAAGCGAATTAAAGAAGAAAAGCCGCTGATCCATTGCATCACCAATCCGATCTCGATCCATGACTGTGCCAACGTGGTCCTTGCAGTAGGTGCAAGGCCGATCATGGCGGAGCATCCGGCAGAGGTGACAGATATTACGGCATCGGCTGGTGCGCTGATGCTGAATCTCGGGAATATTACCGATGCCAGGATCGAGTCAATGAAGCGTTCTATGAGAACAGCGATGGAAAATAAGATCCCGGTTCTTCTGGACCTGGTAGGGGTTGCCTGCAGTGATCTCAGGCTGGATCTGGCACGGGAGCTTTTAAGGATCGGTCATCCGGCAGTGCTGAAGGGAAATATGTCAGAGCTTCTGGCTGTTTCCGGGCTGCCGTCTCATGCGATCGGAATCGATGCGGGTGTCGAGGATGCTCTGACTGAGGAAAATATCGATGGAGTCAGTGAAGTGCTTAAGGCTTTTTCTAGAAATAATCAGGCAATCGTGCTGGCTACCGGGAAACAGGATTTTGTTACGGATGGTGAACGGGTTGTTTTGGTACAAAATGGCAGTGCGGCGCTGTCCGGGATCACAGGAACCGGCTGTATGGTCGGTGCACTGACTGCTGCGTTTTTGCCGGGGTGCGAAGATAATATTGCGAAAGAAATGACGGATAGTATAGAGGCAGGTGTCTGGTCTGGCGTTGAGACGGAATTAAATGGGAGATCCGGGAATTATCTGGCTGCGGCAGTGCTTGGTACTGCACTTATGGGTATCGCCGGCGAGGAAGCGGAGAAGATTTCCCGCGGTCCGGGAAGCTTTCAGGTAAATCTGCTGGATGAGATCTATGGGCTTTCGGATCGACAGCTGCTGGATCTGTTGAAGATTGAAATGTACTGAAAAAGAGGGGATTAGGATGGATAGAAAAGATTTGGATGTAACGTTGTATCTGGTGACGGATAGTTCTTATCATACGGAGGAGTCTTTGCTCCGTACGGTTGAGGAGGCTTGTAAGGGTGGTGTGACTCTGGTCCAGCTTCGCGAGAAGAATAAGGGTGGACGGGAGTATCTGGATAAGGCTTTTAAGGTGAAGGAGATCACAGATCGTTACAATGTGCCGCTGATCATTGATGATCGTGTGGATGTGGCGCTGGCCTGTGATGCGGCTGGTGTGCATGTTGGAGCTTCTGATATTCCGGTTGCTGTGGCAAGGAAGCTGATGGGACCGGATAAGATCGTGGGGGCTACTGCCAAGACGGTGGAGGCTGCTGTGAAGGCTTATGAGGATGGTGCGGATTATCTTGGTGTGGGGGCGATTTATCCTACTACTACTAAGGTTGTGACGATCCTTACCAAGGTTTCTACGTTGAAGGATATCTGTGAGGCGGTTCCGATTCCGGCGGTTGCGATCGGGGGATTGAATGCCGGGAATATGGATGTGCTTGAGGGCGCAGGCATGAGTGGTATGGCGGTTGTTTCTGCGATCATGAAGGCGGAGGATCCGAAGAAGAATGCGCGGGAGCTGAAGGAGAAGATTGTTGCTTTGATGGGAAAGTGATTTAGGAAATGAATGGAGAGCAGTGGTGGATTTGAGGTTCATTGCTGTTCTTTTTTTGTTGAAATACGGACGCCCGTGAGGCGTGTGCTGCCTGTCGCCGGGGCTTCGTCGGGGGCTGGCTTCTAGGCTGCCGGAATTCTGCTAAAACCGTTTTCCAAAAGTCCGAACTCGCGTCTTGCAGCCGCTCAGACAGCGGACTTTTGAAAAACAACGCAGATTTCCGCCAGCCAAGAATCAGCTCCCCTCCTGCAGAGTCCGGCGACAGGCAGCACACGCCTCACGGGCTGGTTTTTCAAGGCGGCAGGGGAGGGTGGTTACTCCACCGGCAGATCTCTGTGTTCTACGCTGGTGGAGAATACGATCTGTGTTTTGGTGCGGCCGAACTGCTGGAGTTCGTTGATGAAGTGGTCCAGTTCCATGGTGGAGCGGAAGGCTACTTCGATGAGCATGGAGTAATCGCCGGTGACGCAGTTGCATTCGATGACGTTTGGGATGGACTGGATGAAGGGATAGAAGTCTTTTTTTTGGTTGGGTTCTACTTCCAGGTTGATGAATGCTTTTATATGATAACCGAGAAATACCGGGTTGATCTGGGCATGGTAGCCTGTGATCAGCCCGTTTTTTTCGAGGTGTTCGATCCTGGCGGAGACAGCGGGGGAGGAAAGGAAGACTTCCTTTGCGATTTCCTTTACCGGAGTGCGGGCGTTTTTCTGAAGCATTTCGATGATTTTTCGGTCGATGTTGTCGAGTTTGTGTTCCATGTAGAATGTCTCCTTTCAATGAAAAAAATGTTATTTGTAACTGGTACAGAGCTGCGTAGGGAAGTGGATTGAAAATAGGTATTTCTGTATTGATTATACTGCGTGTGTTATCACAACACAAGAAACGACTTAATAAAAATAAGAAAAATAAAAGAAATTCTTAAAAAGATTAATGTAAACTATTGAAAAACACGGATAATCGTGGTTTTCCATTAAAAGTATTTACAAGCTACAAAGAAAGTGTTAGCTTCTTAGGCATCAGAAAAACAGCTGCTGATAAAAATGAAAATAACAGAATGATTTGTAAACAGCGAATATCCGTCGGACTGAAAAAATGAGATCAGAGGGCGGAGCAAATCAGATGTGCACAGGATCAGAAGAAAGAAGAGGGATGATAAAATGACAACAGAAACAAGACTGGAAGCAGATTCGATCGGAACTATGGAAGTGCCTGCAGAGGCTTATTACGGAGTTCAGGCTTTAAGGGCAAAACAGAATTTTCCTATTACAGGTACAAAGCTTCATCCGGTATTTATCAGGAACCTGGCACAGATTAAAAAAGCAGCAGCTATCACTAATAGTAATGCAGGGCTTCTTCCGGAGGATAAGGCAGACGCCATTGTTAGAGCCTGTGATGAAGTGATCGCAGGAAAATTGGCTGAGGAATTTATCGTAGATGCCATTCAGGGTGGTGCCGGAACCAGCGCAAATATGAATATGAATGAGGTGATCGCAAACAGAGCCGGTGAGATCCTCGGATGTCCGAAGGGTAGCTATAAAATGGTCCATCCAAATGATCACGTAAACATGGCGCAGTCCACCAATGATGTGATTCCGACGGCCGGTAAGCTTACCGTTCTGGATCTTCTTGCACCTCTGGAAAAAGCACTGGTAAGACTTGAGAAGGAGCTTGCAAAAAAGGCAGAGGAGTTCGATGACGTGATCACTATGGGACGTACACAGCTTCAGGATGCAGTTCCGATCCGTCTTGGTCAGGTGTTCCACGGTTATGCGTCCATGGTTTCCAGAGACAGGAAACGTATCGAAAAGGCTCACAGGGAAATGTACACCGTAAACCTTGGAGGAACTGCAGTGGGAACTGCTATCAATGTTTCCGATTCTTATTTTTATAAGATTGTGCCAAATCTGGAAAAGCTTACAGGTTATCCGTTGAAACAGGCCGAGGACCTTTTTGACGCAACAGAAAATCTGGACGGCTTTGTTGCCGTATCCGGTGTAGTAAAAACCTGTGCGGTGGATCTTTCCAAGATGTGCAACGATCTTCGACTGATGTCTTCCGGCCCGAAAACCGGATTTGGGGAGATCAATCTTCCAGCAAAGCAGAATGGGTCTTCCATCATGCCAGGTAAGGTAAATCCGGTCATTCCGGAGGTAGTAAGCCAGGTTGCTTTCCACATCGTAGGACATGATACCACCATTACCATGGCGGCAGAAGCCGGACAGCTGGAGCTGAATGCTTTTGAGCCGGTTGTATTTTGTAATCTTTTTGAATCCATTACGACTCTGGGAAAAGCAGTGGATACATTGATCGTAAACTGCATCACAGGAATCACCGCAAACCGCAAACACTGCAAAGACCTGATGGAAAGCAGTGCAGGAATTGCAACAGCTCTTTGCCCGCATATCGGATACAAGGCATCTGCAGCCATTGCAAAAACAGCTGTAAAAACAGGAAAATCCGTCCGTGAGCTTGTTCTGGAACAGGGACTCATGAAGGAGAAAGAGCTGGAAGAGGTTCTTGATCCGTATCTGATGACAGAAGTCGGAGAAGAGAGGAAAGAGGATGAAGTAAGAAGGAAAGCCTGCTGAGAAAGTTATCTGTACCAACGTATGACGGGAACGTCTGATGCAGCAATTCATTTCAGAGCAGCTGAACCTGATGCGGGATTTTATGGAAATGCTATAGGCAGATCAGGAATGAGATATCAATGAGTACTATAAGGAGACTTGTCACAGTGCAGGTCTCCTTTTATAATGGAAGAAATGCGATAAGAAAAGAAGGGAAAGATACATGCTTAAACGAACAGCCATACGGGCACTCTGTAATACAACGGCATATCAGAGAGGTCTTGATATTTACCGTACCGGAAAGAGGATCCAGTCGCTGGATATTAAGTCGGAAGGAGCTGTGGATAAAATATCTGCAGCAGTGAAGGAAAGTGGGCGTAATGTATACAATACAGGCTTTCAGTATGATACAGAAGCGGACCGCATAAAAGAAGCATACTGTGACTGCCCGGCTTTTCGCAGCTATTCCGGGATCTGTAAGCATTGCGTGGCAGTGCTTCTGGAATATGGAGACCGTAAGGCCTATGAGCGTGTGGAAATCCGCAGACAGCAGGATGAGGAACAGAAGCAGGCAGAGTTATTCAGCGGAACAGCATTTCCGGCTGCTTTATCCGGACCAGGGCAGCCTGCAACGAAAACCACCGTTGAGCTGAAAAGCCTCCTTAATCGCCAGCTATACAGCCGTATGCTTCCGTTTTCCGGGGATCCGTATTTTGGTAGGGTGGAGCTGGAAACCTGCCTGAAATTTAATTCTGTGAGAAATTGTTTTACCGTGGAATTCCGCGTTGGCTGTGAGAAAAAATATATCCTCAAGGATGTGTTGGCCTTTGTGTGGAATCTGGATCATAATGAGAAGGTTTCTTATGGAAAAAATCTGGAATTTATCCATTCCGATGAAGCCTTTTCAGAAGGAGCCAGAAGCGTGCTGGCCTTTATCCGGGAATGGGTCGAGAATCATCACGGCACTTACATGTCCAGATATGAACAGCTGAAGAATATAGCTGTGGAAAAGGTGAGGGATCTTACCGTTGACAGAAAAGAACTTGAGGATTTGCTTCTTATACTTGGCGAAAAAAGTTTCAAGTTCAAAATGAACAATGATCCGGAGACAACATGGCATTCTGTCAGAGAAATTCCGGACAGGACGCTGATGATCCGGAAGAAGGATCAGGGGTTATCTCTTGAGATCGCGCCGGTATACAGTGTGATAGGCATACGGTATCATATGTATTTTGATAATGCGAAGGTATATCTGGTTTCCAGGCAGGAGCTTGGAGCAGTGGAGGAATTTGTTGCCTGTCTGGAGCGGCTTCCTGCAGGCCGAGGCTTTATTGATGAACCGGATGTGCCTGCGTTTGTGCGTGAGCTGCTTCCTTCCCTGAAAAAATTTTTTCACTGTGATCTCAGGGATTTCCCGGAAGAAACAGGTCTTGAATGCTACAAGGCTGCATATGAGATCTATCTGGATGCACCAGAGCGTGACTGGATCACCTGTAAGGCATTTTCTGTTTACGGGAAGGATAAATTTTCGGTTTTTGACCGAGATGTGTCTGCCCGCACCAGGGATATTCCGGGAGAGCTTGGTGTGTTTGCGCTGCTGTCAAAATATTTTAACGGATATGATGACCAGCGGATGGAGCTGGCATTGGATTGTCGTGCCGAGGAACTGGAATCTTTGTGCAGGGAAGGTTCAGGGAAGCCCGACAGTGTGAAAGCTTCCGAAGAAAAGCTCTACCAGCTTCTTACTGAAGGGATCCCCGCCATGCAGAAAGTTGCAGCTGTCTATATTTCCCAGTCCATCAAACAGATGCGGGTGACAAAGCTGCCAAACATCCGTCTTGGCGTTTCTCTGTCAGCCGGACTTCTGAACCTGGATCTGGATGTGGAGGGGATGGATCAGGCGCAGCTTTTTGATATTCTTTCCAGGTACGATCGCAGGAAAAAATATTTCCGCCTGAAGGATGGCAGCTTTCTGGATGTTTCCGATGGTCAGCTCAGGGAGCTTTCTGCTCTGAAAAATGGACTGCAGATCAGTGATCGTGAACTGAAAAAAGGAAAGACTCAGGTTCCGGCCTATCGTGCTATGTATCTGGACAGTCAGCTGAAGGGCGGCGATCTGATCAAGGTAGAGAAGGACAATGCCTTTCGTGCGTTGATCCGGAACATGCAGACAATGGAAGAACATAAATTTCAGATTCCCAGGGAGCAGGAAAAAATCCTCCGGGGCTATCAGAAAGAGGGCTTTTACTGGATCAAAACTTTGAAGCATAATCAGTTTGGAGGGATCCTGGCAGATGATATGGGACTTGGAAAAACCCTCCAAGTGATCACATTTCTCTGGTCAGAATTTCAGAAATCTGCGCCGGGAGAAAACAGACGTGCCCTTGTGATAACGCCTGCTTCGCTGGTGTTTAACTGGATGAACGAGATCGAACGTTTTGCGCCGGGACTTCCGGCTACCGTTGTGACTGGTGATGTGAAGGAGAGGAAAGCACTGATCAAAAATGCGGGAGAACGGGAGGTTCTGATCACTTCCTATGACCTTCTGAAACGGGATCTGAAGGCTTATCAGAACCTGGATTTTGCTGTGCAGATCATTGATGAGGCGCAGTATATCAAGAATCACGGAACTCAGGTGGCAAAGGCTGTGAAGGAGATCCGGTCGGAATTCAGGCTTGCGCTGACCGGTACACCGGTGGAGAACAGGCTCAGTGAGCTGTGGAGTATTTTTGATTTTCTGATGCCAGGTTTCCTTTATTCTTACGAAAAATTTCGTAAGGAAATCGAACTTCCGGCTGTGCAGTACAGCAATTCCGATGCGATGGAGCGTCTGCAGAAAATGATCCGTCCTTTTGTGCTGCGGAGATTGAAGAGGGATGTGCTGAAGGATCTTCCGGATAAGCTGGAAAAAGATATGTTTTCCCCGTTGGAAAGCGAGCAGAAGGAGCTGTATGAGGCCCATACGGAACGGCTTCGCCTGATGCTTGGGATGCAGTCGGATGCGGAGTTTCGCACTTCTAAACTGCAGATCCTTGCAGAGATCACGAGGCTGCGGCAGATCTGCTGTTATCCGGGACTTGTATATGAAGGATACAAAGGGAATTCTTCCAAGCTGGAGATGTGCATGGAGTTGGTTCAGAATGCGGTGAATGGCGGACATAAGCTCTTGTTGTTTTCCCAGTTTACTACCATGCTGGATGTGCTGGCTGTCCGTCTGAAAAAAGCAAAAGTTTCTTTTTATATGTTGACCGGATCGACTTCCAAGGAAAAACGGGCGCAGATGGTACATGCATTTAATGAGGATGATACTTCTGTTTTCTGCATTTCTCTGAAAGCAGGAGGAACAGGCCTGAATCTTACGGCAGCTGATATTGTGATCCACTACGATCCCTGGTGGAATCTTGCCGTGCAGAATCAGGCCACAGACCGCGCCCACCGCATCGGCCAGCAGAACGTGGTCAGTGTCTACCGTCTCTTCATGAAAGATACCATAGAAGAACGAATCCGGGCTCTTCAGGAAAGAAAACGGGAACTGGCTGATGAGATCTTAAGCGGCGAGGGAATCGGCCAGGCTTTGATCAGCAGAGAGGAAGTACTGGAGCTGCTAGGCAGGTAAAATTCTTAACTGAATCAAGTAAGTTCCCTGCTTCAATTACAAAAAGCAATACGCGGTGAGGGGACTTGCTTGTATCGGGAAGAATGCAGGCTGTGAATATCCGCCTGACTCAACAAAAACACCCCCGATGGAAATCGCGTGTGTAAATTACATACGATATCCGTCAGAGGTGTTTTATTTTATGCAAAAAACTTATCGTACAGACCAAAGAAGAAGATAAACAGAATGATCAGCGGCAGGATATAAGTGATGTATCCGCGCATCCATTTCCGGATCTTCATGCCTTTTCCGGTGTTGGCTTCTTTTGTGAAGTTTTCCCAGCCCCAGCCCCGTTTGGAAACACAAAAAAGCAGGTATACAAGAGAACCAAGCGGGAGCAGAATGTTGCTTACCAGAAAATCTTCAAGGTCGAGAATTGCGCCGCCGAATACCTTGAGCCAGTCCCAGGACCATACATTGTATCCAAGTACGCATGGCAGAGACAGAAGGATGATGGCGATGGCATTTACAAGACTGGATTTTTTTCGGCTCCAGCCGGTAAGCTCCATACCGCAGGAAATAATATTTTCAAATACAGCCAGGATGGTAGAGAAAGCTGCAAATGACATAAAGATGAAGAACAGGCTTCCCCACAGTCTTCCAAGCGGAATGTGGTTGAAAATATTCGGCAGTGTGATGAAGATCAGGCTCGGTCCGGAAGTCTGGTCAACATTGAATGTGAAACATGCCGGGAAAATAATAAGTCCGGAGGTGATCGCAACAAAAGTATCCAGAAGCGCAATATTCATGGATTCACCAAGCAGTGCATGATCTTTTCCGATGTAGCTTCCGAAGATAGCCATAGCACCGATACCAAGGCTGAGAGTAAAGAATGCCTGGTTCATAGCACCGGTAATGGTAGAAATAATACCGATTTCTTTCATACGCTCGAAATCCGGGATCAGGTAGAATTTCAGTCCCTCTTTGGCACCATCCATGGTAAAACTGTTGATGGCAAGAACAACCATGATCACCAGAAGAGAGATCATCATAACCTTGGTAACTTTTTCAAGGCCGTTCTGAAGACCGCGGGAGCAGACAAAAACACCTGCAATAACAACAACGATCATCCAGAATCCCATAGTAACGGGCTGGCCAAGCATGTTGGTAAACTGTCCTGCAACACCGTCGGAATCAAGTCCCTGGAATTTACCGGTGGCTGTCATATAGAAGTAATTCAGCATCCAGCCTGTAACAGTGGTGTAAAACATCATCAGGAGATAACATCCGATCAGAGTGATATATCCATGGATGTGCCATTTCTGTCCTGGTTTTTCCAGTGCGTAATATGCTTTGACAGGACTCTTCTGGCTGGCACGTCCAACAGAAAACTCCATAGTCATAACAGGAAGTCCAAGAAGGGCCAGGAAGATCAGGTAAAACAGTACGAATGTGCCGCCACCGCCCTGTCCGGCCATGTAAGGGAATTTCCAGACGTTTCCGATTCCGATGGCACAGCCAGCAGAAATCAGAATGAATCCCAGACGGGATCCAAGTTTTTCTCTTTCTTTCATAACTCACCTCATTGTTGCAGTTTGGTAAACTGCTATTTGTATAAAGTCGCAAGTTTTATCTTAACACATTCCTCGATATTGCACAATAAAAAGAACTTGCATTTTGCATAAAACATATGTTAAAATAAAACATTATTTTAACAAGATAAAGTGGTGGATCGTTACACTTTAAAGAAATAAAAACATCAACAGAATCTGAATGTCCGCTTTAATAACTATTCTCTTCAGTCAGGGATACGAAATTTTTCGGAGAGATCCCGTAATATTTCCGGAAACATTTACTGAAATATCCGGAATCAGAAAATCCGCATAAAGAAGCTACATTTTGAATGGAAGGGCTGTCTTCCAGAAGAAACTGTCTGGCTTTTTTCATGCGGCAGACATTGATATATGAGGTAAGTGTAACTCCGGATTCCTGACTGAATACAGTAGAGAGATGCTGGGGATTGACAAAAAAATGGGAAGCAATGGTTTCAAGACGAAGATCCGGCTGATTAAAATTCAGACAGATATATTCCTGAACCTGGGATACAAGAGCTGACTTCCGCGGATTTTTTTCATCAGCAAGAGAATCCAGAACTGCCTTGCAGGTAGACTGGAGCAGTTGTTTTAACTGCAGGGCACTCTGGCAGTTCTGGTAAGTATTCAGGGCGTTTTCCAGAAGAGGAAAAAGCGTTTCACGCTGACTGCACTCCGTGATAAAACCGTCAAGTACAGTAAGAAAAGCAGCAGCTACACTCCAGGTCTGCCGGATATGGATTTTTTTGGTGATGATATCGTTGAAATATTCATCAATATATTTACAGAGAGCCGGTGAATTTTGCTGGCGCAGAAAGATCAGGATATCATTATAAACCAGAGGCTTTAATGTAAAATCACCGGAATGGGACTGGGGCGTGAAATAAAGAAATCCGGAAGAAGACGCAGTTCTGTTATGAAAAACAGAAAGAGCCTCTTCATAGGAATAGCGGATTCCTTCCACGCCTTCATGAGGTGTTCCACAGCAGAAAAAAGTGGAAATCTGTGCGATATTATCATATATCCCGGCAAGTCTGAGACAGGATTGTTCCAGATCGGTAAAAGAAAAATCAGAGCTTTTTTCCATGATGATATACTGTCTCATCTGAGAATAGTCAATGTAAATAAGCTCTTTGCACACAGGCTGTAAGATTTCCCTGCATATATTTTCCAGGATGGTGTGGAGCAGAGAAAAATCACCTTTTTCATCCCATATTTCCGGATTGGCATTGTGGATCTCCATAAGAATGGTAAGATAATCGGAAGTTTTATGAACCGGAATTTTTTCCAGATCATCCGGGGAAATGGTTGTTCCACTGATCACTTTCTGGAAGAAATTAAGCTGCATTTGTCGTGTATACAGATCGCGGAACTGAAAATAATTATTCACATAACTGTTTCTGGAATTTTCCTGATCGATCTCGTCACTTACTTTCTGGAGTGTCTCCATAAGCTCCCGGTGATCCAGTGGCTTCAGGAGGTATCCGCGGACCTGAAGAGAGATGGCTTTTTTGGCATAGTCAAAATCTTCGTATCCTGTGGAAAGGATGAATCTGGTATGACAGTCTGTTCCAAGAGCTGCAATCATATCCAGACCGCTCATAACCGGCATGGATATATCCACAAGGGCAATATCGGGTTTGACATTTTCAATAAGCTGGATTCCGGCCTGTCCGTTATTAGCTTCCCCTGCAATGTTATAAATGTTTTGTTTTTCAAGAAAATTGATCAGAGATTTTCTGAAAAAAATTTCATCGTCAATAATTACGAGTGTTTTCAATTTATATTTCCCCCTCAATCAGATTTTTTTGTCAGGTATTACTATGGTTACAGTGGTTCCCTTTTCAGGTGAACTTTCGATGGTGAGTCCGTAATTCTCACCGTAGAGAAGAGCAATCCTGTGGTTGATACTTGGAAGCCCGAAAGAATGTCGGGCAGTTTTGAAGTCTCTGATAGAACGGTTAAGTTCGGCAAGTTTTTCCGGCGGGATACCGGAACCATTATCAGAAACAGAAATACAGATGGTACCATTTCTGATAGAAACATTTAAGTGAATATGGCATATCTGGCTGGTAAGTCCGTGGACAAAAATATTTTCCACAACAGGCTGTATGGTCAGCTTGGGTATCTCTGCCCCATGATCCTCCCAGGACGGCTCATAGGTGATCTCGTAATCAACAAAATCCATATACCGCAGATTCTGGATATAAAGATACTGTTCTGTAAGAAGCAGCTCCTGGCGCAGAGGAATGATAAACTGTCCCTTTGAAAGAGAGTTTCTGTAGAAAGATGACATGGAAGACACTGCTTTTACTGCAGTATCATTCATGTCAAGTTCTATGAGAGACTTGATGGTGTTTAAAGTATTATAAAGAAAATGGGGATTGATCTGGGACTGTAAAAGACGTACTTCCATTTTCTGTTTGGCATTTTGTTCCTCATAGATATCGTTAAGTAATGTCTGGATCTTCTGCATCATAAGGTTAAACTGGTTATAGAGAACTGCAAGTTCATCATTTGAAGAGTAACTGGCAGAAATATTCAGCTTTCCGGCAGACGCAGATTTCATTTTTTCTACAAGTTTCTGTATAGGTGCGGTGACAGTACCTGTACATAATATGGAAAAAAATACAGATAAAATAAACACTACAATGCTGATCAGAAGAATGTTGTGCAGGATCACCATATGATCCAGAGTCAGGCTTTCCAGAGGAATCAGGTTGATCACATTCCAGTTCAGGTCAGGATAGGATTTGCAGATAAAAAGAGTGTCAGTGCCGTCTACGGAAAAAAACTGCCTGTCGGTTTCTGTCAGGGTTTTATAATTCTCTGAACTGATTTTTGTATAGGATGAGAAGTCTTTATAAATACCTCCGGATGAAGAAGAGGAAAGTATCTGTCCATTTTCATCAGTAATATAGAAATCCCTGGAAGAGCTGTCCGGAAGGTCGCGGAATGCAGAGGAAATATTTGTTTCTCTGATCAGAAGGACCAGGGCGCCCAGATATTTGGTGTTATCAATGTTTGTAATACTTTTTAAGGCTACAAAGGTTGGCTCCCCACTTATCTGGAAGGGTCCGAGAAAATGAAAGGCCAGATTAGTCTGAAGGCTGTCAAGGACTTCGGGACCTAAAATGGAATCAAGCTGATCTGTTTCTGTGGTACTGCTGTGAAACCAGTGGTTTTCTGTATCCAGGATATCCCAGGCATAGATGTTTTTGTGAAGTCCGATGATACGCTGGGCCTGGTCTGTAAGCTCGGAATTTACCAGAAAATGTTCCAGTGTGTTTTCGGGAACTGTGGGATTTTCTTTTAAAACATCGGCGATATTGCTGTTGATGGAAAGGGTGATGGCATAGTTTGATATATTATCGATCTTTTCTCCAAGGTTGCTGGTGATCAGGGATAGCTGCTGCTGACTGGAAAGTGCGGCACGCTTGATCAGTACTTTTTTGGATGCAGTATAAAAAAACACGGAAGTAAGCATGAGTATCAGAGAACTGAGCAGCAGATATGTAATAAAAAGCCTGCGTTTCAGACTGATTCCTAAAAATAAGTGAAACACCTTTTTTTTCAGATTTTCTATCATGGAATCCCCCCTCTGGTTTTATTGGCTACATTATATAATAAGGGAAAAATTCTCACAAGTGTGGGGGAAAGATTGGAGAAAATATTCCAGGTACAGCGAAGATTTTCCATGTATTTTTCCGGACGGATTTAATATAATGGTCTCATCGATAAGGAAAGCGGAACAAAATATTCAATCCGGATGAATAGAAATGTACCAAAAGGAGGACGAAAATGAAATTAAAAAAAGTGATGGCTGCTACACTTGCCACAATGATGTGTCTCTCTTCATTCAGCATGATGAATGTGTGGGCAGATAAAAAAGAGGATTCCGAACCACTTGTGATCAATTATATCAGTGCCAGGGGCGAAACAGATGCGGCACTGAAAACATTGAAGAAGCTTGCAGAAGATTACAAAAAAGATCACCCGGATTTTGAATTCAATGTAGAGTCTATTGCAGACAGAGAAACATATCTTCAGAAGATCAAGATCCTTGCATCCAGCAATGAGCTGCCGGACTGGTTTGACGCAGATCCGGAGGCATTTTTTGAAGGACTTTGCAAAAAGGATCTGATCTACAGTGTGGATGACCTTTATGATGAACTGGGTATCAAAGACAAGTTCTTTGATATTGCACTGAATTATCCGAAACTCAGTGGCGGAAGCAATTACCTTATGACCTGGCAGGGAAATGTAGAGTATTTCTGGTATCACAAAGACATGTTTGAAAAAGCCGGAATTACTGAAACACCTCAGACACTGGAAGACCTCCTGGATGTGTGCAAGAAGCTGAAAGATGCGGGAATGACCCCGATATCCGCAGGAAATTACGACATGATCATGCGTTATCCTGCATTTAAGGCTTTCAGACTGGAAGGAAATGACTTCATTGACAATGCAAGAATGGGAAAAGAAAAATTTAATTCTGAGACAGGTATCGCAACAGCCCAGTATACACAGGATATAGCCCAGTATTTCAGTGAAGGATGGACAAGTTCAGATACTACCGCACAGATGGATCTGTTTCTGAACAATGGTGCGGCAATGTTATACACCGGAACATGGGATACACCGGATCTTGTAGATGATGAGGGAAATCTTAAAGATGACATTTCCATGTTCAAGCTTCCTGTAGACAGCGAGGGAACCGCTACGGGAGAAAATGATTACTATGCGAATTGTGGAATCGGAACTGCCATTCTCAAGGATTCCATGAGTGATGAGATGAAAGATTTCATCAGTTATGTATGGGATAATTTTGCTGATACGGCAATGTATGAGTTCAATATGCTTCCATCCATGATGCCAAGTGACCCGGAGAAGCTGCCGGAGCTTACACAGCAGATTTTAAGCGATCTTGAGAACTGCGGCACTTTTGCCCAGTGCTGGGATGTTCGTCTGGATCCTTCTACAAACGAGGTTTACAGAAAAGAGTTGGCAAGCCTTGGAATGGGAGAATCAACACCTGAAGAGTTCTGTGAAAACATGGACAAAGCTGTAGAACAGTATGCATCTGATTATTTTGACACTGAAGAATAACTGAGAGAATACGCAGATGCGGAATTTTATCTGCATCTGCGTATGAAAGGGGAGAGGATATGAAGCCCAGAAATAAAATCCAGCCTTTACCGTTTGTTCTTCCTGCACTGTTCGTATATATTCTTACTGTTATCATCCCAATTCTGTGGTCAATGGGTTACAGCCTTTTTTCCTGGAATGGAATCGGTGATATGAAGTTTATCGGACTGGAAAATTATGTGAGGATGTTTCAGGATGAGACATTTCGTGAGGCTGTTGTAAATAATCTTAAATTTGTTGTATTGGGAAGTTTGTTCCAGTTATGTGCAGGACTGATCCTGGCAATTTTGCTTACACATATTTCCAAAGGTGGAAATATTCTGCGGGTTATTTATTTTATTCCATGTATCATTTCATCTATGGCGATCTGCCAGATTTTTTCCAAAATGCTTTCTGTCCAGCCCCAGGGCCTGGTTTGCTATGTGATGGAAAAACTGGGAATGGAACCTATCGCTTTGCTGGCAAATTCCCATACAGCGCTGATTACCATAACCCTGATCGATGGATATAAATACTGTGGTCTGTACATGATCATTTTTTATTCCGCATTTGTATCCATATCAAAGGATGTGATCGAGGCATCTACAATGGATGGCTGCAATGTTTTTCAACAGTATCGTTACATAAAGCTTCCACTGGTGAAAAATATATTCAGCATTGTCATTGTAATGCTTGTAAATGGTTGTCTGAAAACCTTTGATGTATTCTATATTCTTGACAATAAATCCAGATCAACAGAGATGGTGGCAACTTATATGTATAAAACCGCTTTTAATTCGGCTGACTTTGGCTATGGAAGTACATTGTCCGTTTTTCTGGTCATTGAATGTCTGGTAGCAGTAGGGATTATACAGAAATGCCTGGGATCGGCGAAAGGAGATGGGTCAGAATGATAAAATCAAGAAAAAATATACCTATTCGTGCTGTGTTCTATGTAGTGATCCTTATTTTTGTCATGATACAGGTCTACCCTATTTTCTGGGTTATCTGCTCCAGTCTGAAAACACCGGATGAAATGACATATACTGCACAGT
The DNA here is from genome assembly GCF_040910705.1 of Blautia sp. RTP21359st1_E11_RTP21359_211015. NCBI lineage: Bacteria > Bacillati > Bacillota > Clostridia > Lachnospirales > Lachnospiraceae > Blautia > Blautia sp. RTP21359st1_E11_RTP21359_211015. The sequence goes on along the minus strand of NZ_JBDGAB010000025.1, from coordinate 28,097 downwards.
ATGCCCTGCCATCAGGATTTTATCTTGGAAACTATATCAGCGCACTGACGATCTCATCCATTCCAAGATATTTTCTTAACAGTACGGTTGTGGCAGTTCTCACACTTCTTGGCATCGTAGTCCTGGGATGCCCGGTTGCATTTGTGATCAGTAAGGTAAAGGTAAAATATGCCAATGCACTGATGGCATTTTTCCTGTTTGGAATGATGGTGCCTATTTTTTCCTGCCTTGTACCCATGTTCCAGATTTATAACAGGATCGGACTGAGAAATACATACTGGGCACTGGTGCTTCCGCAGATCGGGTTCGGACTTCCAATGTGTATCTATCTTTACACCGGATTTTTTAAATTTATGCCGGATTCTCTTCTGGAAGCGGCAGTTATTGACGGTGCCACAATGGGAACCACATTCCGCAAGATCGTGGTACCTATGGCTAAAAATACTACAATGACAGTTCTTACATACAATTTTGTTTTTGTATGGAATGAATTTACCTATGCCAATACGTTTATCTCATCTTCTGATATGAAAACTCTGCCAATTGGCCTGAATGACTTTGTGGGGCAGTTCGGAAGAGTGGACTGGGGAAGTACATTTGCGGCGATCGTAATATCGATCCTGCCTACACTGATCGTGTATTTTATTCTTAACAGGAACATAATCGAAGGTATGGCTGCAGGTGCGGTCAAGAGTTAGGAGGCTGAAATGGAAACAAGGATTGAATTGAAACAAGGATGGAAAATTTTGCAGGATGTTCATGATACAGGGGAAAAGATCGGGCTTTATGCTGCCAGGGAAGCAGATACTTCCGTAGGTTCCCAGGTGTCTGAATGGGAGGAACTGGAGGAACTGAAACATCTGCAGCTTATCTATGCCAGACAGCCATATTTCGGGCGTGAACTGAGATATTTCAATCAGGCACCCTGGTGGTACAAAACAGAGTTTGAAGTTCCGGATCAGAAAGTTACGGATGCTGTCCTTAAATTTACCAATGTGGATTATTATGGAAAAGTATGGCTTAACGGAGAATTTCTTGGAGAGCATGAAGGATATTCCGCTCCATTTTCCTTTAATGTAAAAGATAAGCTTGTTTTTGGAAAGAAAAATTATCTCATTGTAAAGGTAAGTTCTCCATGGGATGATGAGGTGGAGCTGGATGCACAGGATTCCAGAACCACCCTGGTAAAAAGAAATATGGTAAAAGGTACCTACGAACATTCTGATACATTTATCCAGAGAGATGTAAATCCTGTAGGAATCTACGGAAAAGTGGAACTGATCCTGACAGAAGAAGGTGTTCTGGAAGATCAGACAGATCTGAAGTATGAACTGGATCCAGATGGAAAGAAAGCAGACGTATATGTGGAAACTGAAGCGCGAGGTCTGAAATCCGGGGAGACATATGATTTTAATGTAAGGATCCGGGAAAAAGAGTCCGGTCTTATAAAGGCAGAAAAAACTGTTCAGATAATGGCAGAGAAAGCAGAGACAGGCTTTAAATGTGAGCTTAAAGTGGAAGATGTCAGACTGTGGTCCACATGGGATCATGGTTATCCCTGGATGTATCAGGCAGAACTTACGTTAAGCAGGGGAAAAGACATACTGAGCAGCAGAACAACGAATTTTGCTTTCCGGGACATTCAGATTGAGCGTAATGAAAAAATAACAAGATTCTGGCTTAATAACAGGAAGCTGTATATAAGAGGAACCTCTTATTTTCCGGATTGTTATATTTCCGCAATGACAAGGGAACGGTACCTGAGAGATCTTCTTAATGTAAAGGCGGCAGGTTTTAACCTGGTACGAGTACATGTCCACACAGAGCAGGAAGTTTTTTATGATCTGTGTGACGAGCTGGGAATTGCAGTTCTTCAGGATTCGGAGTACAATTGGACGCATCCTTCAACAGATGAATGGGCGCAGAGATTTGCAGATGTTTACAGAGAAAATGTGAAACTTCTGAAGCATCATCCGTCTCTGATCTGCTGGATCATTATGAATGAACCGGGATGTGTTGATCCGGATGGAAATGTGAGAAGGAGATTTATGGAGGAAAATCCGGGACCTGCTCTGTATAGGGAGGTACAGAAGATGGATCCGGGCAGACCGATCATCAAGGGTTCTTTCTGCGAAGATGATCCGCTTAGCGGGGACAGCCACAATTATCTGGGTTCTTTAAGCGGTGGAGAATATGCAGATATTTATGAGCAGACAGAAAAGCTGAATACAGAGTACGGATTTGATGCACCGGGCAGCAGTGAAAATCTGAAAACTGTTCCGGCGGTATATCATCGTCTGGAAAAACTGGTGGATGATATCCCGAAGATCCAGGAATATCAGTATAAGCTTCTGAAATATTATACAGAGCATTACAGGATCCAGAAATATGAACCTTGCTCAGGATATGTACAGTTTATGTTTATCGACCTGTGTCCTCAGAGCTTCTACGGTTTATATGACTGGTGGGGAATTCCCAAAAAGGGTCTTCAGGCTATACTGGAAAGCAACGCACCAGTGGGTGTTTTTGCAAAGCACAAAGATCATCTGGACAGTCTGTATATTGTAAATGATACAGATGGAGCTCTGGGAGAGTGTGAACTTACATGGATCATTACAGAAACATTGAACGGAGAACTGGTGGAAAAGGGAAGTGTTAAAGCAGAAGTTCCGGCAGACAGCCGTGTCATGGTAAAAACCTTTGAGAAAGAATACGGAAAAGGCAAGAAGTGGAACCTTACACTAATTCTTTCTGATAATAGCGGTAAATGTATGGCAAAGAATACCTATCAGGATATCTGTACTTTGCTTTCAAGAGTTGATGGGCATCCGGACCGTATGAGCCATGAGTTTGGAATGAGACTCTACTGGGCCTGAGCTATCTGCAGCTCACAGGCACTTTCATCCTTGACTTGTGTCAAAAATCACAACATGTTATACTTTGTGTATAAAGGAAGATTTTAGGCGTGGAAGGAGCGATATTATATGCGTTTACAGAAAGTACAGGATGCTCTGAACAAAAAAAATATCAAATTCGAATACACAGAGGAAGATGGTTGCGGAAGTCTGGATTTCATGTTCCGTGGACTGAAATTCCATGTATGGGAATACGAGGACAACGGTTGGGGTGCCGAGACCAATATTTATGCGGCTGGAAGAAGTGAGGACATTGACGGAGATTATGAAGAGAAGATTTCTGCAGAGATTCTTTCCTGGCCGGATATGATCAATAACTGAATATAATAATATTGAATAAAGTGGCTGTAACTGAACGGATACGCTCAGTTACAGCTACTTTTTATCGGAGAAAAGTTTTCTGAAGAACTATAGCTGTACGTTCAGGTATTCACTGGGAGACATCTGACAGTTCTTTTTAAAAACCTTGCTGAAGTAATTTCCATTGCTGAAACCAAGATGCCAGGCAATGTCGTCGAGAGTTATATCCGTAGACTGCAGAAGCCGTTTCACCTCGGTGAGCTTTAACTGCATAGTATAGGAAAAAAGATTCTGACGTTTTTTTAAAACAATCTGGACAGATGCTCCTTACTTAGAAAAAAGATTCTGCAATATCGGCCAGGGAGATATTTTCCAGATAATGTGCATTGATATAATCAAAAACATCACTGATTACCCTACTGGTGAACGCAGAGCAGGGTTCGGGTGATGAAGCAGAATCGGAAGTCCCAGTTTTGCCTGCTTCACTTTCCAACTGAGAAATTGTGGCTGAAAGCGCATTGTTCAAATTCTGGGGATCAACAGGCTTCAGTATGTAATCAATAACACCAGCCTGGATCGCAAGTCTTGTATATTTGAAATCGCTGAATCCGCTGATCACACTGATTTTGCTGTCGATGTGAAGTTCTTCCGGCTTTTTTTAGAGCTGTATTCCGTCCATGACGGGCATTTTCATATCTGTGATAATAATGTCAGGATGCTCTTTGAGAATGATCTTCAGGCCATCTTCGGCATTATCTGCTTCCAGAAGATCACTGTTTGCTCGGATTTATCCCATGGTGTTTTGAACTTCCGGATAAGGGATATGAAGAAGCTTGGGAGCAGATTGTGAATCCGGAAGGTTTTGCCTCCCCCCCCCTGTGGCCCTACAACTGCGGAACAGAGACATCCACGGTACGGAGGCAGATTATGAATGTCTGTGGAACGGCCCATCCTAGCCATTTTCAACGACACAGACACAGACAGCAATGGCAAATCTTCTGAAAGATTATCCGCAGACTTATGTGACAAATATGGTCTATCCGTAAGGTTTTTGGTTGTTACTGAAAAAGATTTCATGGTTCAGGATTCCACATCAGTGACATTGATCTTATCCTGGAATCCGTCCGTATAATGCAGCTCATAATCCTCTGTGATAAATACAGCCTGCACGCCTTTTTTCTCTGCAAATTTCAGCCCGTCTTTCAGGCCAAGGGCGAAACAGGTGGTGCTTAAGGCATCGCCGTTCACAGACTGGTCGGAGATGATCGTCACAGAAATCAGGCCGTTATCATAAGGATAGCCGGTTTGGGGATTCAGGATATGATGATATAATTTACCGCCCTGCTTAAAGCACCTCTCATAAATCCCAGAGGATACAACGGATTTTCCGGCGATATCCATAACAGCCTCTGTTTCATTGCGGTCTGCAAAAGGCTTCTGGATGCCGATCTTGAAGGGAGTGCCGTTGGGCTTTGAGCCGATGCAGAGGACGTTGCCGCCAAGGTTGATGATAGCACTGTTTACGCCTTTTTTTACCAGAAAATCTTTCAGGCGGTCTGCAATATAGCCTTTGGCAATGGCGCCTACATCGAACTGGATGTCATCAGAGGGAAGTGTGATATCCTGCCCGTCAATGGTGACGCCGTCGGAGCTGCACAGGGGGAGAACTTTCTGAATATCTGCATCATCCGGAGCCTTCGGGTCTTCTGCTGTGAAATCCCAGAGAGAGGTCAAAGGCGCAATGGCGATGTCAAAGGCACCGTCGGATTCCCTGGTGATATCGAGTCCTTCGGAAAGCAGAGCAGCAAGGTATTCGGATATATGCCATGTGTTTGTGGTGCCATTGACCTGGTAGGGAGTGGTCTGAGTTTCAATGGTTTGATTTGATACAGCGGAATCTGATATCCGGTGATTTAATTTATAAAGCTCGCTGTTCTCATTTGTCCGGCTGAAGATCAGCTCATACCTATCGCACAGTGCCAGACAGTCATCCAGGAGGGACTTATCCTGGGAATCGTAAATGGTGATCTGTATGGCTGTGTTCAATTTGATGCTGCTGATGCTGATAGGCTCCTTCTCGGTGGCAGTGCTGGTGCCAGTGGTATTCTGGCAGCCTGTGAAAAGGAGCATTGGACAGACAAGAACTGTGCACAATATTAAATAGAAGAAACGGGAATGTGAGCGGCTTCTTTTGGAATGAAAAAAATAAGTTGACATAATATTCTCCTGTTTTCTGATTGACTGACTTAACTGAAGAGCATTTATTTGATGCAAATCTATGTAGTACATGTGGATGGGGTTATTCACTTAACCGGATCAAGCAGCGACGCGGATTGCGGATATACGCTTGACCGACATCGGACAGATTTATGAAATCTCATTATACCATGTATTTCTGAAATCAGAAAGGCATATGCCTGTCGCAAAAATCATTGTATTTTGCAATAATATAAGATATAATTTCTCCGAAAAAAGGACATATTTGCTATGGATCCGAATGATTGACCGGAATTTTTACAGATAAAAGGAGAAATTTTTCATGATAAAAGTAATTGCAAGTGATATGGATGGCACACTTCTTGGTGATGACCATAGAATCGCACCGGAAACCCTTGCGGCGGTCAGGCGTGCCTGCGATGCGGGAATCCGCTTTATGGTTGCCACCGGTCGGAATTTCCCCGGTGCCATGGAGGAACTGAAGGGAACAGAGCTGACCTGTGATTATGTGGTGAGCAGCGGTGCTGAAGTACGGAATCCGCAGCAGGAGGTTGTAAAGAGTACACCGATCTCTATTGAGCTGTGTGAGGAGGTCTACAATACGGCAAAAAAATACCCGGTATCTGTAGCATTTTTTACGGATCGCTATGATTACCGTATTGGAACAAAGAAGGAAATTGAAGACGGAATCATTCAGCAGATCCGTCTTTTCAATATGGACATAGATACCAGCGAGGAGATTGTACGGAAATCCCCGCAGTACCGCAGAATCGCCGGAAACACGAAAGGGATTTCCGATATCCGTTCCCTGGAGAGCAGCGGTGCGCCGATATATAAGATCTTCATTTTTGCGGCAGATGTGGAGCAGCTGGAGAAACTCAGCGATGAGCTGAAAGAAAATCCAGCCGTTGCAGTGGCTTCTTCCTTTATATATAATCAGGAGATTACAGCAGTAGAGGCGCAGAAAGGCCCGGTGCTGAAAGAATATATCGAGTCTCTGGGTTATACCATGGATGAGGTGATGGTCCTTGGTGACAGCCTTAATGATTATTCCATGATCTCCATGGATTTCGGCGCAACCGTTGCAATGGAAAATGCAGTTCCGGAGATCAAAAAGGCAGCAAAATACATCACAAAGAGCAACAATGAGTTTGGTGTGGCCTATGCTATCGATCAGGTTTTGGAACGCCAGGGAAAATAGTTTTTCCCCCTTTTGAAAAAGTGTCATATATATTATAATGTAGAAAGATGAATACAGAAAAGCGAAAGGCTTGCATTCCGGTGTATGAAGCAGAGTGGAATGAGAAGTTTCGCTTTACAAAAAACACAGACAAAGAGAGGAAATCACGATGGAAAAAATGAAAAATGTTTATATTATGGATCACCCGCTGATCAAACACAAAATTTCAATGCTCCGTGATAAAAATACAGGAACAAACGAGTTCCGTAAACTGGTGGAGGAAATCGGAATCCTGATGGGATATGAGGCGCTTCGTGATCTTCCTACAGAGGAAGTGGAAATCGAGACACCGATAGAAACCTGTAAGACACCGATGATCTCAGGTAAGAAGCTGGCAGTGATCCCGGTCCTCCGTGCAGGACTTGGAATGGTAAACAGCATTCTCACACTGGTACCGTCTGCAAAGGTCGGACATGTGGGACTTTACCGTGATCCGGTAACACATGAGCCCCATGAGTATTACTGTAAGCTTCCTGAATCTATTGACGAGCGTATTTCAGTGATCGTTGATCCGATGCTTGCAACCGGCGGTTCTGCCGAAGCTGCCATTGATTTTGTCAAGAAACAGGGCGGAAAGAATATCAAGTTTATGTGCATCATCGCAGCTCCTGAGGGACTGAAACGTCTCCATGAGGCACATCCGGATGTACAGATCTACTGTGGTTCCCTTGACAGAGAGCTCAATGAAAACGCTTACATCTGCCCGGGACTTGGAGATGCCGGAGACCGTATTTTTGGTACTAAATAATTTTGAAAAAATCTTAAAAAATACTTGACACACCCGGCACTGTTATGGTATTGTACCTAAGAACGCTGCCGAAGACAGTAGGTGCCGTAAGGCATAAGGATTAAAACGCCTACCGAGGTCCAAGTATTCTGAGTTAAGATTACACAAGGCCTTATTGCGAAGCAGTAAGGTCTTTTTTTTAAACAGATTGACTTATTGCGACGGCGGTATACAAAATCTATAAGGAGGTGTACCATTTCATGGCAAAAGTAGAACTGAAACAACCAATCGTAGAAGAGATCTCTAACAGCATTAAAGACGCACAGTCTGTTGTACTTGTAAACTACAGCGGTCTTACAGTTGAGCAGGATACAATTCTTCGTAAAGAGTTAAGAGAAGCTGGTGTTCAGTACAAGGTATACAAGAATACCATGATGCGTCGTGCATTCGAGGGTACAGCATTTGAGAGCCTCAGTGATCATTTACATGGCACAAATGCGATCGCTATCTCCGAGACAGACGCAACTGCTCCGGCAAGAATCCTTGCTAAATATGCAAAACAGTTCCCGGCACTGGAGCTGATCGCAGGTGTAGTTGAAGGTAACTACAATGATCAGGCCGGAATTCAGGCACTGTCCACAATTCCTTCAAGAGAGGAACTTCTTGGAAAACTGCTTGGAAGCATGCAGTCTCCGATCGCAAACTTCGCTCGTGTGCTTAATCAGATCGCAGAGCAGAACGGCGGAGCTGACGCAGCAGCTGCTGAGTAATCCCAGCAACGTGCAATTGGCGGCATAACGACCGCATGATTATTAATTAAAATTTATAAATGGAGGGAAATTAAAATGGCAAAATTAACAACAGAAGAATTTATTGCAGCAATCAAAGAATTATCTGTATTAGAGTTAAATGACCTTGTAAAAGCTTGTGAGGAAGAGTTCGGCGTTTCCGCAGCAGCAGGTGTTGTTGTAGCAGCAGCAGGTGCAGCAGGCGAGGCAGCTGAGGAGAAAGATGAGTTTGACGTAGAGCTTACAGAGGTTGGCGCTAACAAAGTTAAAGTTATCAAAGTTGTTCGTGAGGTTACAGGTCTTGGACTTAAAGAGGCTAAAGCTATCGTTGATGGTGCTCCGAAGGTTGTTAAAGAGGGCGCATCCAAAGCTGAGGCTGAGGACATCAAAACTAAACTTGAGGCTGAGGGAGCTAAGGTTACACTTAAATAATCCAGTCAGAATAAGAGCTTTGAGGCTGTTGTGCCTGCCGGTTTACCGGCGGCACAGCAGCTTTTTTAGTGAAAAAATCCAGGGTAAATCTTGCTTTTTGAAGAAAAAGAAAGGATAATAAAGGAGACAGGAAAGGGTGGATGGAATATGAAACGAAAAATAATGGCCTGTATCCTTGCTGCTGCGTTGGGAATCACAGGAGTTTCTTTTCCGACGGCAGCCAAGACAGTGTCTGTCGGAAAAAATGTAAAAAATATAACTGTAAACGTGAAAAATCCTCTGGATGAACTTCGGGCTCAGGAAGCTGCAATGCAGCAGCAGGAGGAGCTTGAAGAAGAGGAAAATATGCCGGAACAGGATCTGGATCCGCTTGTGCTGGATAACGATGGCAGTGTGGTTCCTGCATCACAGGCATCCTGGACAAAAATAGAGTCAGGTGCTGTAGAAGCAGTGGATGTATCAGAGGCACCGGGGGATGAGGAAATATCGGAAAATTCAACTGAAGACGCATTTTCAGATGGAAGCACAGATGGAGATTTTGACACAAATAAGAATATTTCTGACAATGCAGCAACGGAAGCTGGCAGTGAGGATATTCAGACAGCAGATGGCAGTATCAGCGGAGAATTGCCGGCAGATTTTTCCGAAGGAACGGAGAACGGCGATAACGGTTCCGAAGAACTTCAGCTTCAGCAGGAAAACGATAATGTAGAAAACGTCGCAGAGCCGGATAATAATAAAGCTGATGAAGGCGCAGGTCAGGCACAGGCTGATTTTACAGATGATGCCAATGCTGCCGGGGATTTTTCCGCAGGAGATGCGTCAGATGGAGAACTTGGAACTTATCAGACTGTGACTCTGGAAGTTGAGGAAGGACAGGATATCACAGCACCCCTGAACACACTGTTTCTTGAACTGAAAGATCAGGCCACAGATGAAAATCCCTGCAAGATCATAATTCCACCGGGAAATTATGAACTGACAGGTACACTTTGCATGTACAGTAATATGTACTTATATGCAAGAGACGCTAATATTACAAAAACGTCTACCACCAAACATCTGATCCTCCGCCTTGGAAATACCAAAGATTCAGAAGGCGGATATGATGGATATCGCAACATTGTGATCGATGGAGGAACCTGGGACTACAATTATCAGTGTGTGGAAAATAAGGATGCACCAGGCGGATTTGTGGGATTTTGCATTGGACATGCTACGAATGTTACGATTAAAAATGCTACATTTCTTAATAATCTGAAATCTCATTTTCTGGAATTTGGCGGAGTGAAAAATGCCAAGATCACAGGCTGTACATTCAGTGGCTATTATAAGAATTATGTGGAAGGCGGACAGGAATGCATTCAGATCGACTGCTGTACAGATGAGAGCAATGTTTTTCCGCAGTACAGACCTTACGATGGAACGACCTGTGAAGATTTTGTGATCGATGGAAATGTGTTCGAAGATGTCTTTGCAGGGCTGGGAACGCACAGTATGATGTCCGGAAAAACATATAAAAGGATCACAGTTACGAATAATACTTTCCATAATGTAAAAAAACGCTGTATAAGGTTTATGAATTATGAAGATTCTACAGCAGAAAATAATACCATGGTAAATGTGGGAAATGGAGTGGACATTTCTTCTGTGAGCAGCAATACACACCAGACGCCAGGCTATGATGATGGGCCGGACATGCTGAAAAACAGGAATCTTCGTGTGGCAGGAAACTACATCAGTCTTGCCAGAACTACCAGCATTGGTGGAATTGCATGGATCTGCAGTGGTATAAAAGTTTCAGGCTATAATATGAAAAAAGATGGAGCTGTGCTCCCTAAAAAGATATATCCGGTGAAAGGTGTGACTGTAGAAGATAATCAGATCAGCGGATATGGAAACGGAATCAGCATGTCTCTTACTGACACAGATACCGTAACAGATAATCAGGTAACAATGAAAAAAACTTCTTCATATTCCAATTTTGGGATTTATGCCCAGGATTCCAGAGGAAGCGTTATCAGCAGGAATACAGTGTCCGGAACTGCAAATACGGGAATTTATCTCTCCGGTTCTGTCTATGCAGCAGGATCAAAACAGAAAAATCTTGTAGAGCGGAATGCTGTTTCCGGAGCAGGCGGAGATGGAATTTATCTGCAATCTGTAAATACTTCATCCGCTGCACAGAAGAATACTGTTAAATCAGTGGCCGGCTCGGGAATACGTGTAAATGCAGGAAAGAATAATAATGTTCTTGGTAATATCTGTTTATCCAACAAAAATCATGGCGTGAAAATTGAGTATGTGGCCGGCGGAGTCAGGGTAAAAAGCAATCGTGTGACATCAAATGCAAAAAGTGGTATTTTGCTCTGGAAATCAAAAGTATCTGAAGTATCAGGAAACCGTGCGGAGAAAAATAGGGGGAATGGTGTTTATGCATATGCATCTGTAATACCGGTCATGAAAAAGAATACATTTTGTGAAAACGGAAAAGTTCAGGCGGTATATGTAAAAAGCTGCAAAGGATGGACCGGTATCAACCGTCCTTCATGCAGAGCTGTTACATCAAGAAGTACAGCTATAAGCGGAACTGCATCAGGTAGCCAGACAGTTATTGCCTATGCGCGGTGTTCCGGAAAACAGACAAAGCTGGGGGTATCATCCGTAAACAAAAAGAAACAGTACGTTATTAAAATAAAGAAGCAAAAAAAGAATACTGCTCTGAAACTTGTCTCAAAAGATAAATACGGAAATACAGTAACAGTAAATACTATTGTGAAGTAAGTATGTGTGATAAAAAAAGATTCTGTTCCGGATATCCATACATCGTATGTATAGAAGGAACAGAATCTTTTTTTTGAAAAATGTAAAAAATCAAAAAAAGTGCTTGACACACTTTTTTTCTTATGTTAAAGTGGAGGATGCTATATTATGGCTAGATATGCCTGCCTAAAGGTCAGGCGGGATCATGTTGTAATAAATAATAAAAAAACAGGGGTGAAACGTCAATGGAAAAAAACAGAATTCGTTCTGTAAAAACTGGAAAAAGCATGCGTATGAGCTACCAGAGACAAAAAGAAGTCCTGGAAATGCCAAACCTGATCGAAGTTCAGAAAGATTCCTACCAGTGGTTTCTTGACGAAGGTTTAAAAGAAGTATTTGATGATATTTCTCCGATCGCAGATTACGGCGGAAAGCTCAGTCTGGAATTCATCGATTTCACATACGATGAAAAAGATGCAAAATATTCCATCGAGCAGTGTAAAGAACGTGACGTGACTTATGCCGCACCTTTGAAGGTTCGAGTAAGGCTGATCAATAAGGAAACAGAAGAGATCAACGAACACGAGATTTTCATGGGAGATTTACCGCTGATGACAGCTACGGGTACCTTTGTTATCAATGGTGCTGAGCGTGTTATTGTCAGCCAGTTAGTACGTTCCCCTGGAATCTACTACGCAATCGCTCATGATAAACTTGGTAAGAGACTGTTTTCCAGTACTGTAATTCCGAACAGAGGTGCATGGCTGGAGTACGAGACAGATTCAAATGATGTATTTTATGTACGTGTAGACAGAACAAGAAAGGTTCCGATCACTGTTCTGATCCGTGCACTGGGCATTGGAACCAATGCTGAGATCATTGATCTGTTTGGTGAAGAGCCAAAGATCCTTGCCAGCTTTACCAAGGATACTTCCACAAACTATCAGGAAGGTCTCCTTGAGCTGTATAAGAAGATCCGTCCGGGCGAGCCGCTTGCAGTAGAGAGCGCAGAGAGCCTGATCATGGCAATGTTCTTCGATCCGAGAAGATATGACCTTGCCAAAGTCGGACGTTATAAATTTAATAAGAAGCTTCATTTCAACAAACGTATCGTAGGCCACAAGCTCTCCCAGGATGTTGTAGATACAACAACAGGTGAGATCCTTGCAGAGGCTGAGACACTTGTTACAAAAGAGCTTGCTGATACTTTACAGAATTCCGCAGTTCCGTATGTGTGGATCCAGGGTGAGGAGAGAGAGATCAAAGTCCTTTCCAGCCTTATGGTTGACATCCGTCACTATCTGCCGGAGCTTGAGGATCCGAAGTCCCTGGGTGTTACAGAATTAGTATACTACCCGGTACTCGAAAAAATTCTGGAAGAAAATGACACATTTGAGGACAGATGTGAGGCGATCAAACGTGATATCCACGACCTGATCCCGAAACACATCACCAAGGAAGATATCCTTGCGTCCATCAACTACAATATGCATCTGGAGTATGGCCTTGGTAACGATGATGATATCGACCACCTGGGTAACCGTCGTATCCGTGCTGTCGGTGAGCTGCTTCAGAACCAGTACCGCATCGGTCTTTCCAGACTTGAGCGTGTGGTACGTGAGAGAATGACAACACAGGACACAGAGAGCATTTCTCCGCAGTCCCTGATCAATATCAAACCGGTAACTGCAGCAGTGAAAGAATTCTTCGGATCTTCCCAGCTGTCACAGTTCATGGACCAGAACAACCCGCTTGGAGAGCTGACTCATAAGAGAAGACTTTCCGCACTGGGACCTGGCGGTCTGTCACGAGATAGAGCCGGATTCGAGGTTCGAGACGTACATTACTCCCATTACGGAAGAATGTGCCCGATCGAGACTCCTGAGGGACCGAACATCGGTCTTATCAACTCCCTTGCATCCTATGCAAGAATCAATCAGTACGGTTTCGTAGAGGCACCGTACAGAAAGATCGACAAAACAGATCCTTCCAATCCGCGTGTAACCGATGAGGTTGTATACATGACAGCGGATGAGGAAGATAATTACCATGTAGCACAGGCGAATGAGCCTCTGGACGAAGAGGGACATTTCCTTCATAAGAATGTCTCCGGTCGTTACCGTGAGGAGACACAGGAGTACGAGCAGCACATGTTTGATTACATGGACGTATCTCCGCGAATGGTATTCTCCGTTGCTACAGCCCTGATTCCGTTCCTGCAGAACGATGATGCGAACCGTGCGCTGATGGGATCAAACATGCAGCGTCAGGCCGTTCCGCTTCTTACAACAGAGGCTCCGGTTGTTGGTACAGGTATGGAGACCAAGACAGCCGTTGACTCCGGTGTATGTGTTGTTGCAAGAAAAGCAGGTACCGTACTTCGTTCTACATCTACAGATATCACCATCAAGAACGATGACGGAACAAAAGATGATTATCATCTGACCAAATTTATGCGAAGCAACCAGAGCAACTGCTACAACCAGAGACCGATCGTGTTCCAGGGTGAGCACGTTGAGGCAGGACAGGTTATCGCTGATGGTCCGTCTACATCCAATGGTGAGCTTGCACTTGGTAAGAACCCGCTGATCGGATTTATGACCTGGGAAGGTTATAACTACGAGGATGCCGTTCTGCTTAGCGAGAGACTGGTACAGAATGATGTTTATACATCTGTCCATATCGAGGAATATGAGGCAGAATCCCGTGATACCAAGCTGGGACCGGAAGAGATCACACGTGATGTTCCGGGTGTCGGCGATGATGCTCTGAAAGATCTGGATGAGCGTGGTATCATCCGTATCGGTGCTGAGGTACGTGCCGGTGATATCCTTGTTGGTAAGGTTACTCCTAAGGGAGAGACAGAGCTTACTGCTGAGGAGCGTCTCCTTCGTGCCATCTTCGGTGAGAAGGCAAGAGAGGTACGTGATACTTCCCTTAAAGTACCGCACGGTGAATATGGTATTATCGTAGATGCCAAGGTATTTACAAGAGAGAACGGCGATGAGCTGAGCCCTGGAGTAAATCAGGCAGTACGTATTTATATTGCACAGAAGAGAAAGATCTCCGTTGGTGATAAGATGGCTGGTCGTCATGGTAACAAGGGTGTCGTTTCCCGTGTACTTCCAGTTGAGGATATGCCATTCCTTCCGAACGGACGTCCCCTTGATATCGTGCTGAATCCTCTGGGTGTACCTTCCCGAATGAATATCGGACAGGTCCTGGAGATCCACTTAAGCCTTGCTGCCAAAGCACTTGGCTTCAATATCGCAACACCTGTATTCGATGGTGCTAACGAGGTTGATATCCAGGATACTCTGGAACTTGCCAACGATTACGTAAATACGGAAGACTTTGAGGAATTCCGTGAGAAATATAAAGACATTCTTGCACCGGATGTTATGCAGTATCTGGATGAGAATAAAGCTCACAGAGCACTCTGGAAGGGCGTTCCGATCTCCAGAGACGGTAAGGTAAGACTTCGTGACGGACGTACAGGAGAGTACTTTGACAGCCCTGTAACTATCGGTCACATGCACTACTTGAAACTGCATCATCTGGTAGACGATAAGATCCATGCACGTTCCACAGGTCCATACTCCCTGGTAACACAGCAGCCTCTGGGTGGTAAAGCTCAGTTCGGTGGACAGCGTTTCGGAGAGATGGAGGTTTGGGCACTGGAGGCATATGGTGCTTCCTATACACTGCAGGAGATCCTGACAGTGAAGTCTGATGATGTGATCGGACGTGTTAAGACCTATGAAGCGATCATCAAAGGCGATAACATTCCTGAGCCAGGTATTCCTGAGTCCTTTAAGGTACTTCTTAAAGAGCTTCAGTCTCTTGGTCTGGATGTACGTGTGCTCAGCGAGGACGGATCAGAGGTACACATTATGGAGACTTCTGATTACGGAGATACAGATCTTCGTCATGTCATTGAGGGCGATTCCAGAGGACGCAGAGATGAGGAGTCCTTCGGTAAACACGGCTATACCAAGCAGGAGTTTAGCGGAGAAGAGCTTGTCAATGTAGAAGAAGATGAAGACCTGGAAGAAGATGAGGACATGATCGAGTTTGAAGAGTCCTTTGATGATGAGGAATAAGAAAGGGGAAAGAATACATGGCAGAAACAACCAACGCCAATGAAACATATCAGCCAATGACTTTCGATGCCATCAAGATCGGACTGGCGTCCCCTGAGAAGATCAGAGAGTGGTCACACGGTGAGGTTTTAAAACCTGAAACAATCAACTACAGAACCTTGAAGCCTGAGAAGGACGGTCTTTTCTGCGAAAGAATTTTCGGACCGAGCAAGGACTGGGAGTGTCACTGTGGAAAGTATAAAAAAATTCGCTATAAAGGCGTTGTCTGCGACAGGTGTGGTGTTGAAGTAACCAAATCTGCCGTTCGTAGAGAACGTATGGGACACATTGAGCTTGCAGCTCCTGTATCTCATATCTGGTATTTCAAAGGAATTCCGTCCCGTATGGGTCTGATCCTTGATATTTCTCCAAGAACACTGGAGAAAGTGCTTTACTTTGCAAACTATATCGTTCTGGATCCTGCTGATTCAGGCCTTATGTACAAACAGGTACTCACCGAGCGTGAGTACCAGGAAGCAAGAGAGTCTTACGGCGAAGGCTTCCGCGTAGGTATGGGTGCTGAGTCCATCATGGAGCTCTTGAAAGCTATTGATCTTGAGAAAGATTCCGCAGAGCTGAAAGCAGAGCTTGTTGATGCAACAGGCCAGAAACGTGCAAGAATCATTAAACGTCTTGAGGTTGTAGAGTCCTTCCGTGAGTCCGGCAACCGTCCTGAGTGGATGATCATGACTGTGATCCCGGTTATCCCACCGGATCTTCGTCCTATGGTACAGCTGGATGGAGGACGTTTTGCAACATCTGACCTGAATGATCTTTACAGAAGAATCATCAACAGAAATAACCGTCTGAAAAGACTTCTGGAGCTTGGCGCTCCGGATATCATTGTCCGCAACGAGAAGCGTATGCTGCAGGAGGCTGTAGATGCCCTGATCGATAACGGACGCCGTGGACGTCCTGTAACAGGACCTGGAAACAGAGCCCTGAAATCCCTTTCCGACATGCTGAAAGGTAAATCCGGACGTTTCCGTCAGAACCTTCTGGGTAAACGAGTTGACTATTCCGGACGTTCTGTAATCGTTGTAGGACCGGAGCTGAAGATCTATCAGTGTGGTCTTCCGAAAGAGATGGCCATCGAGCTGTTCAAACCTTTCGTTATGAAAGAGCTTGTTGCTAACGGAACATCTCACAATATCAAAAATGCCAAGAAGATGGTAGAGAAACTTGAGCCTGCAGTATGGGATGTCCTTGAGGACGTCATTAAAGAGCATCCGGTTATGCTTAACCGTGCACCTACACTGCATCGTCTGGGTATCCAGGCGTTCGAGCCGATTCTTGTAGAAGGTAAGGCGATCAAGCTTCATCCACTTGTTTGTACAGCGTTCAACGCAGACTTCGATGGTGACCAGATGGCCGTACATCTTCCGCTTTCCCAGGAAGCACAGGCAGAGTGCCGTTTCCTTCTGTTATCACCGAACAACCTTCTGAAACCGTCTGATGGTGGTCCTGTAGCTGTTCCTTCACAGGATATGGTCCTTGGTATCTACTATCTGACTCAGGAGAGACCTGGAAACAAGGGTGAGGGCAAGTTCTTCAAGAGTATCAACGAGGCAATCCTCGCATACGAGAACAAGGTCATCACACTTCAGACCAAGATCATTGTACGCTGCCATAAGACAATGCCGGACGGAACTGTTTTAAGCGGCAATGTTCACTCTACACTGGGACGTTTCCTGTTCAACGAGATCCTTCCGCAGGATCTTGGATTCGTAGACAGAAGCGTACCTGGAAACGAACTGCTTCTTGAGGTTGACTTCCTTGTAGGTAAGAAACAGCTGAAGCAGATCCTTGAAAAAGTTATCAATACACACGGAGCAACAAAGACAGCCGAGGTACTTGACTCTGTTAAGGCTATGGGTTATAAATACTCCACACGTGCAGCCATGACCGTATCCATTTCCGATATGACCGTGCCGCCGCAGAAGCCGGAGATGATCAAGCAGGCTCAGGATACTGTTGACCGTATTACAAAGAACTACAAACGTGGTCTTATCACAGAGGAAGAGCGTTATAAAGAGGTTGTTGATACCTGGAAGAAGACCGATGATGAGCTTACAAAAGCCCTTCTGACAGGTCTTGATAAGTACAACAATATCTTCATGATGGCTGACTCCGGAGCCCGTGGTTCCGATAAGCAGATCAAACAGCTTGCCGGAATGCGAGGACTGATGGCTGATACAACCGGTCATACTATCGAGCTTCCGATCAAGTCTAACTTCCGTGAAGGTCTTGACGTACTGGAGTACTTCATGTCTGCGCATGGTGCTCGTAAGGGACTTTCCGATACCGCTCTTCGTACAGCCGATTCCGGATACCTGACAAGACGTCTTGTTGATGTATCCCAGGATCTTATCGTTCGTGAGGCTGACTGCTGTGAGAACAGAGCAGAGATCTCCGGAATGGAAGTTCGTGGATTCATGGACGGAAAAGAAGAGATTGAGAGCCTTCAGGAGCGTATCACAGGAAGATTCTCCTGTGAGACAGTTAAGAATAAAGACGGAGAAATCCTTGTTAAGGCGAACCACATGATCACACCGAAGCGTGCTGCCCGTATTATGAAAGAGGGCGTAAGCAACACAACAGGCGGACCGATCGACAAACTGAAGATCCGTACCATCCTTTCCTGTAAGTGCAAGGTTGGTGTCTGCGCGAAATGTTATGGTGCGAACATGGCTACCGGTGAGCCGGTACAGGTTGGTGAGTCCGTTGGTATCATCGCAGCACAGTCTATCGGTGAGCCAGGTACACAGCTGACCATGCGTACGTTCCATACCGGTGGTGTTGCCGGTGGAGATATCACACAGGGTCTTCCTCGTGTCGAGGAGCTTTTTGAGGCAAGAAAGCCGAAGGGTCTTGCGATCATCACAGAGATCCCAGGTGTTGCCACGATCAACGACACTAAGAAGAAACGTGAGATCATCGTAAATGATCCGGAGACAGGTGATTCCAAGACTTACCTGATCCCATACGGTTCCCGTATCAAAGTCCTTGACGGACAGGTTCTTGAGGCCGGCGATGAGCTGACAGAAGGTAGTGTAAATCCGCATGATATCCTGAGAATTAAGGGTGTTCGTGCAGTTCAGGATTACATGATCCGCGAGGTTCAGCGTGTATATCGTCTGCAGGGTGTTGAGATCAACGATAAGCATATCGAGGTTATCGTTCATCAGATGCTGAAGAAGATCCGTATCGAGGATAACGGAGATACAGAGTTCCTGCCAGGAACACTTGTTGATGTCCTTGATGTTGAGGAAGTTAACGAGAAACTTGAGGCAGAGGGCAAACAGCCGGCAGAGGGCAAACAGGTTATGCTTGGTATTACCAAGGCATCCCTTGCTACAAACTCCTTCCTGTCAGCAGCATCCTTCCAGGAGACAACAAAAGTCCTGACAGAGGCTGCTATCAAAGGTAAGGTCGATCCGCTGATCGGTCTGAAAGAGAACGTTATCATTGGTAAGCTGATTCCTGCAGGTACAGGTATGAAGCGTTACAGTGAGATCAGTCTTGACACAGGAATGCCGGAAGTAAAAACAGCTTCCGAGGAGCCTGAGGATACAGAGGAAATTTCCGTAGAGGAAGAGAAGACTGAGACTGCTCCGGAGGAAGAGACCGCTGCTGTTGAAGAGACAGCAGAGGAAACTGCACCGGTAGAAGAATAAGTCAATATACCTTGCTAATATAAATAAATCTCCCCCCGGAAATCCGGAGGGAGATTTCTGTTTATAAGCAGGGATTTTCTGAGAGAGGAGGGATTGCGATGGACAAGGAACTGCCAATTTCCCCGTGGCCGGAATGGAAGATCATAAGTAAGATCGGGGAAGGTTCTTTTGGAAGAGTGTATAAAGCTCAGAGAACAGAGAAGGGACGTTCTTTTTACTCGGCAATTAAGATAATCACAATCCCCGCCAGTAAAGGGGAACTGGACAGTGTGCGCTCAGAATCCGGCGATGAAAGATCCGTCCGCGGTTATTTCGAAAATCTGGTGGAGGAGTGCATTCAGGAAGTAAGCACCATGGAGTATTTCCGGGGAAATTCCCATATTGTATCTGTAGAAGATTACAAGGTAATGGAATATCTGGACGAGATCGGATGGGATATTTTTATCCGCATGGAATATCTCACAAGCTTCATGGAATATTATGCGGGAAAAAATCTCACAGAAAAAGAAGTGATGAAGCTTGGCATAGACCTTTGTAAATCACTGGAATACTGCGGGCAGCTTCACATTATCCACAGGGATATCAAGCCTGAGAATATTTTTGTATCCAGGTTCGGGGATTTCAAGCTGGGAGACTTTGGAATCGCCAGAGAACTGGAAAAAACCATGAGTACCCTTTCCAAAAAGGGAACTTATTCCTATATGGCGCCGGAGATGTACAGGGGAGAACAGTACGACAGCAGAGTGGACATTTATGCACTTGGCCTGGTGTTATATAAACTGATGAATCATAACAGGCTTCCGTTTCTGAATCTTGAAAAACAGCTGATCACATACAGAGATAAGGAAAACGCGCTCACGAGGAGGATGTCAGGCGAAACACCGCCTGCACCTGTGGATGCGGGAGAGGCTTTCGGCTCCGTTATCTTAAAAGCCTGTGCTTATGATGCAAAAGAACGATATCAGACTCCTGATAAGTTTCGGGAAGCACTGGAAGAAATCCGGTATGGAACGGCAAACAGAGAACAGGGAGTTCATGAGAAACCGAAACCAGTGGAGGAAAGACCTGTTCCGGAGTCCATGCCGAAGTTTCTCCAGGAGGGTGCAGCCAGACAGCTGGCAAGAACAAGTCAACTGAATACGGAGGCAATCCGTCAGGCACGTAGAAATCCTGCGCCGGTATCTGTACAGCCGGAGAAACCGACAGCCGGAGAAATAGCAAAAAATGCAGCCCGGAATAGGCCAAAGGCTCAGAGTACAATACAGAATCCTCAAAAATCTGCATCCGGAAAAACAGTATCCGAAAGAGATAGTCTGTCCGGTTATCAGTCAGGATTTTCCCGTCAGCCAGAACCCGGTATAAGAAAAACCGGAGCTGTAAAGCCCAGAGTTACTTCTATCACAGATCTGGAAGACGACCGTGACCAGAATCTCCAGGAGTGGGAAGGATCCGTGTCAGAGAATGGTGGAAATACCGATGACGGAAAGAGGCGGAAAGGCATTTTCAGAATGCTCATAGCAGCCGGGATCATTGTTGTGCTGATCGGCGGGATCATTGCGGTACGAACGATACGGAAACCTTCGGACAACGGGGAACCTTCGTATACAGATTCCGATGATTCTGATGCTCTGAACAAAGGAAATTTCGGCACTGCAGACGATGCAGATAAAAGCTTCGCACAGGCAATGGAAACGATACGTGACCATGCGACAACCATAGAAAATGCTCTGGACAGTTATAGACGTGAAGGCACAGAGGGGGATCGTCTGCGCTTTTATAACGGATCAGGAGAGATCGCCAAAGTACTTGTATATCCCGGCAGTTCCGCAGATGGCGTTTATGAGGAATATTTTTACTGGGGCGAGCAGATGTTTTATACTTATGTATGGGACGGAGATGAAAAACAGTATTTTTATTATCAGGACGGCCTTCTGATCCGATGGATCGATGCAGATGGTAAGGTTCATGATAAAGAGAGCGATAACGACGAATATGTAGAACTGGGAGACAAATACTGGAGTAATTCGGTAATGGAGCTTCAGCAGTAATGTCGAAAGGGTTTTTACGAAAGGAAAAAGAATGGCCTATCAGATTGATTATGCATATACATGTCACACCGGAAAGGTGAGGACGAATAATGAGGATAATTTCTGGTGCTGCGGAGTGCGGCTGCCAGTGCACAACCAGGGAGTTGACGGAATCCTGGCAGGTCATACGCAGCATTGGCAGCTTCCCGTACTGGCAGTTTTTGATGGCATGGGAGGGGAAAGCTGTGGTGAGATGGCAGCCTCTGCAGCCGTGGAAGCACTGGGTGGTTTTTATGAAGAAAATAAAAAAAGCCTCAAAAAAGAGCCGGTGGTTTTTCTCACAGGAGCCTGTGCAAATATGAATGAAGCAGTATGCAGATACAGCAGGGAAAATCGTATCAGCAGCATGGGAACTACGATGGCACTTTTGTCTTTCAGTGAAAAAGCGATCTATGCCTGTAATCTTGGGGACAGTCGTATTTACCGCCATTTTCAGGGAAAACTGCAGCAGATATCTACGGATCATGTGATCAGTGGAAAAATGCTTGGAAAAGCTCCTTTGACACAGTACCTGGGTTTTCAGGAGGAAAACATGGCTCTGGAACCATCCATTGTGGAGATCGGCTATCAGACGGGAAGCAGTTATCTGATTTGTTCAGATGGCGTAACGGATATGCTGTCAGATGAAGAAATACAGGAAATCCTGAGCAAAACCGGTACCGCGGAAGAAAAAGTAGAAGAGCTTCTTGAAATGGCGCTGTCCAGAGGTGGAAGAGATAATGTAACGATGATCCTTGCCCAGATCAACGGCTATGAAGAAAAAAATCCTCTCAAACGATGGGCAGAACGGCACAGCACCGGGCGGTAGAAACTCTGCCGGTAATAAAGAGCGGCATTGCTTCCAACCGGCTCAGTCTGCCGGTGAGGAATATAAGGGATAAGGAGAATTTGCGATGAGAAATCGAATGCAGGATCTTGATTTTGAACAGACAGTTGCCTTCGATTCTGTGAAGGATTTTGAATTTACCAGAAAGGCGGCACAGAAGTTCCGCCAGATTGTCAGTCTGGATTCCTTTGAGGATGATGATGCAGATGTTATTTTTCATTATCTTTATAAAGAAATGGAACTGGTTTCTTTTGGCGATTATCTGAAAAGATATGTTTATGAGCGTGCAGAATTGGAAGAACCTTTTTCCCAGGTACCCCAGGAGGTTTACAGGGATATTGTGGTGGAATCTTTTAAAGAGACTTACACACCGAAATCCATGTCCCCGACTTCTGCCAAGCTGAGTTCTCTGGTGAACAACTGGCTGACCCAGGCTTCTGTGAAACGTGAGACTGTTTTTCTTCTTGGGTTCGGGCTCCGCATGAGTACGGAGGATGTATCGGATTTTCTAACCAGGGTGCTTCGGGAACAGGATTTTGATTTTCATAATCCGGAGGAAGTAATTTACTGGTATTGCTATCATAACCATCTTGGCTATTATAAGGCAGAAGAATATAAAAAAATCTATAAAGAACTGACACCCACGGAAAAAAAGACCGGTGAGGTTGTATACGGAACAGGTCTCTGTCTGGACAGTGAAGAGAAACTTCTGGAATATCTGGCATTTCTGAAAGGCAGATGCGACGATCCGAAATCGGAAAAGAGTCAGGCTTTTCAGGAATTTATGATCCTTCTGGAACGTGCCCGTAAGATCATTGCAGCCATGTACCAGCAGGATGAAGAGGAAAACGGTGGCAAAAAGATCTGGAAGCCTGAGAATATCAGCGCTTCAGATCTGGAGAAGGTCATCTGCAGCGGTATCCCTATCAACAAGATGGGAAATCTGAAAAAAATGTCCGCTTCTATTCTGGCAAAACATTTCAGCCAGAAGCGGTTCAGCCGCCAGAGGATCAATAACATTCTGAACCATAAGTTTCCGGTAGAACGATTTGATCTGATCACGCTGGAATTTTTTGTGATCTCTCAGGAGATGGCAGATGATGATCCATATACAAGATACCGCCATTTTCTGGATGAGATCCAGGAAATCCTGGCACGATGCGGCATGGGTGAGATCTACATAGTAAATCCATATGAGTGTTTCATCCTCATGTGTCTGCTGACAGACTGTCCGTTGGCAGTTTTTTCCGAGATCTGGGAGAAATCCTATGAAGAAGGGGAAGAGAAGAACTGAAAAGAAGAATAAAAAAGGATGATGCGTGTCTGGTGCATCATCCTTTTTTGTCTGTGCTTTATTCGTTGTAATATCCGTAGATCGCACGGCTGTCCTGAGCAATGGTATTCTGTGCCGCAGCGGTATCGTTAAGATCCTGTGACATGAAGCAGATCACAAGGTCGATTCCCTTTGCAGTATCGTAGATGATACCGGCATCATTCTCCACAGTGTCAAGCTCTCCAGTCTTGTTGGCGACTTTTACACCTTCTGGCAGCTGAGCGGGGATTTTGTTGGTTCTTGTCTGCATTTTCAGGAGGTGGTACATGTATTCCGCACCTGCAAGAGTATCTTCTGCCGCGCTGCCCTTGTCCATCTGATAGATGGTCTTCAGGAATTTTCCGCAATCTTTTACAGAGGTGTAATTATCTCCATTGGAATTATCTGCAAGAAGGAGACGTCCCATGGAAGTGTTGGTGTATCCATGATCCTGGCAGAATTTATTGACACGCGCCATTCCGGCTACGTCATCACCGCCTCCGAGACAGTTGACAAGCTTGTTTGCCGCGTCATTATCACTGACTGTGATCATGGAATTCAGGTTGTTATCCAGGGTTTCTTTTCCGTAAGTTGTGGAAAGACTGTCATAATCTTCATATACAGCACCCATGATATACAGCTTGATCAGACTGGCAGCCTGCATCTTCTGATCATTGATGGCACCTTCGGTATTTTTTGCAAGATTACATACATATACGGACCAGGTACCGTTATCAGTCGGAAGAAGTGACTGTACCTGACTCAGTACGTTGTCCATGCTGGAGTCGGAATTATCGGTAAAAGTGCTGCTTCCACTGGAAGGAGACAGAGTGCCCTCTTCCTGTGAAGCTGCTGCGCTTTCCTGGCTTGCGGAAGAATCTGTGGAAGAATCAGAATTCTGCTCCTGAGAGCTGGAATCCTGAGAATCCTGGGAAGCGGCAGCTGCTGCACTTTCAACGGTAGGATCATCCGCATAAAGAGCATCCAGCTGATCTGCCTTGCTGCTCAGCTCAGCAGCAGAATCAGAAACTTCCTGAACATTTTTCTGAAGGTCGGAAACCTTGGACTGAAGAGATTCAAGCTTGTTCAGTGAACGGACATTCAGTGCACCCAAACCCACCAGGGCAACGGCAAGCACTGCGATCACAACATATAAAAATACATTTTTTTTCATAAGAAATACTCCTTTTACTGCTGAAAATAAGCATCAATTCCATTGGCGATCCCTTCGGCCATTGTCTGCTGGAAGGAAGAATCTGCCATCTTCAGATCATCATTCTGATTGGTCATAAATCCCATTTCCACAATAGTAACCGGTATGGTACTCCAGTTGATTCCTGTCATGGTATCTGTATAGATAATACCGCGGTTCTGAAAACCGGTAGCTGCACAGTAGGAATCAATGATGCACTGGGAAAGACGGTTGGAACTGTCATAGAGACTGGAAACATAAGGATTCTGCTGTGATGGGCACATGGTCAGTGCACCGGAAACAGAAGAAGAATCATCGCCGTTTGCATGGACACGTACACAGATTTCTGCACCCTGGGATGCTACCAGCTCCGCACGTTCCTTGTTGCTGATCGCAGTATCATTGTCAGTTCTTGTCATTACAACCTGATAGCCATGTTGCTCCAGGATATCTTTCAGAAGAAGAGAGACATTCAGATTCAGCTGATATTCCGGAAGGCCGCTGAAAGAACCACTGGTTCCGGTAGAAGCTTTTGCTTTCATGGTGGAGGAACCAGGTCCGTTGGGCTCTGTGGCGCTCATATCCACGTTTTCACCCTGATGTCCGGGATCAATTCCTACGATGTGACCATTTGCAGCAGAAGCAGTGGTATCGCTGCCTCCGTCAGAGAATCCCTCACCACCGGCTTCACTGAAAACAGAAGGTTTGGAACTTTTCTGGCTGTTTTCGGATTCCGGTGCGCGTTCGTGTTCGCCGGTGTTGTTCTTTACTGCCTGTTCAGTCTGGGAGCGTTGCTGCAGATATTTGTCGGCTGCCTGTTTCTTTTCGATCTTGGCTGTATAAAGGTCAATATCTTCTTTCATGGCTTTCTGCTTCGTTTTGACCGGTTCGATGACGGAAGTCATTTTCTGGTCTGCGGCATCAATTTTCTGATAGGTTTTGTAACTTAAGCCAAAAAGCAGTCCAATACAGATAAGACCCGTCAGAAACAGGACGATCGCCATCAGATGGGGCTTTTTTTCCATAAGATCATGTCCTTTCTTGGGAAATAGTTTGTATTTGTAAAACATTATAAAGAAGGACTTCGGAAAAAGCAATTGCGAAATTCTCCTTGACAAAAGAGAAAAGTATGATACTATATATGTAAAATAATTATATATAAAAATTTTATATATAAAATAATTACATAAAGGGGTGAGCGTATGTATTACTATCCGGTGTCAGCTGTGCTGACGGAATGCCTGATCCTCTCTGTTGTGGAACAGCAGGATTCCTACGGATATGAGATTAGTCAGACTGTGAAGATGGTAGCATCGATTAAGGAATCAACTCTGTATCCTATTTTGAGGAAGCTGGAGACAGGCGGATATCTGACAACTTATTCCGAGGAGTTCCAGGGAAGGAAGCGCAAGTATTATTCCATCACAGAGGAAGGACGCAGTCATCTGGAATATCTGAGGAAAGAGTGGAGAGAATACCGCGATACCATAGATGATATTGTGGAAGGGAGACTTCGAAAATGACGAGGAAAGAGTATATGGAGCAGCTCAGGAAATATCTGAAGCGGCTTCCGAAAGAAGATTATGAGAATGCCATTGAATATTTTTCGGAATATTTCGATGAGGCAGGTCCGGAGAATGAGCAGCAGGTAATGGAGGAACTTGGCGAGCCGAAGGAAGCAGCCAGGGAACTGCTTCTGAATCTTCTGCAGGAGAGTGTGGGAGACGGGAAAGACAGTACCGGAGAAAAAGAGACGGAACTGCCGGCAGAAGGTTCCGGCAACCGACGGAGTGCAGCAGGACAAAATGCAGCTGCTTCAACCAGTGATTCTACAAAGAAGAAACGTTCTCCGGGTAAGATCATCCTCCTTGCAATTCTTGTCCTCTGTGCGTCACCGGTAAGTCTGGCACTTATGTTCAGTGTGCTGGCAGTATTGTTTGCCGTAGTAGTTGTGATCGCAGCCGTGATTTTTTCCCTGGGTGTGGCCAGCATCGCAACCATAGCCGGAGGAATCATGGTAGCCGGTTTTGGAGCCACACTGATCCTGAAATCTGTGGCAGCAGCCTGCATGATGGTTGGCGGCGGATTTCTTATGGCAGGAGCCGGAATCCTGGTCGGTGTGCTTACCATATATATCTGTAAATGGTGTGCAACAGGAATCGGACGTCTGGTAAACCGATTTGTAAGAAAGAAGGTGCAAAGAAATGAATAAGATCGCAAAAACAGCATTGATGACAGGCACAGCGCTCTGTGTGGCGGGAGTCGTTCTTTCTACAGCAGGATATTTTGCCGGGGGAAAAGATTTCACATATGCTTCAGATCATGTGTATGTATCCGGAGGAAATTCTTCTGCTCATAAAAACCTTGCAGTTATGAAAAAAGAACAGATCGATGATTTTACAAAACTGAATGTAGATTTTGAGGATCTTGACCTGGATATCCGGACTTCGGATGATGACCATTATTATATGGAATATAAACTTGAGAAAAACGGAAAGAAAGATCCCCTGACCTGGGAGGATAAAGACGGAGAACTTACACTTAAGGAGTCCGAAGGAGGAACGGGAGGTTATTTTATAACATATGATCTGGGAGTCTTTCGGACACATATAGAGCAGACCCAGAAAGAAGATACGGTAAATACAGTGATTCTCTATGTGCCGGAGAAAGCGCAGCTTCTGGAAGCTGAGATTCAGCTTTCGGACGGAGATTTTACTGCCGATCAGCTTTTATGTGAAAAAATGACAGCGCAACTTTCCGATGGAGATCTGATGCTGGACAAAGGCGTGTTTGAAAAATTTGAGGCAAAGCTTGGCGACGGAGATCTGGATGTAAAAGAGCTTCAGTGTACGGATAACATGCAGCTGAAATCCGAAAGCGGAGATGTGAGCATAAAAAGAGCAGATCTTACAGACGGCCAGATTTCTCTTGATGATGGTGAGCTTCAGATGGGCAACAGCAGTTTCAACGGAGATATGGAAATCACCAGCTCCAACGGAGATGTTTCCATCCAAATGAAAAAGAGCAGCGTGGATAAAACCAACATTTATCTGAAAACCACAGACGGGGATGTAGATACAGGAGATCTTTCCCGTGGAAAATCCAGCAATGAGGAAGACTTCTCTGTTTATGAGAACCAAGTAGGCACTTCCGCACCGACTTTAAGTGTGAAATGTAGCGACGGAGATATTATGTTAACCGAATCTGCAAAGTAGATAATGCGGATAGCAGATATCTGCCTGAACAGTCATCTGACCCTGAATCCGCCAGATAATAAAGAATGATCCAATAAAAGAAATCTTCTGAACAGCAGCAGACAAAAACACTGCCGTTTGGAAGATTCTTTTTGTTGTAAACAAAATATGAGGATGGTAAAATATACATCTGACGTAACGTTATACCGAGCAGGAGAAGGTAAAAAAATCAAATGATAAAAAAAGATAATACTTCAAAACAGATCAGGATCTACTGTCTGGTCG
>NZ_JBDGAB010000024.1:0-54148 GCF_040910705.1 Blautia sp. RTP21359st1_E11_RTP21359_211015 | reverse complement strand
TTAACAATTCGTCCAAAGGACTGCATAGGGTGGTTTCATTCGTGTAATTATGTGCAATAATTTATTGGATTGCTATAGTTTTTCACCAGATTTATTTACAATTCAAATTCCTTCTCTTTAAATCCATAATTTGCTTTTTTCAAATGGAGAAGTCCCATCAGCGCTGCAGGTCTCCTCCACTCTTCAGCCAGTTTCAGGAACACCTCCAGCTCCTGTTCCCCAAACCATTCGTTCTCATAAAGCTTCTCGATCTTTTCCCAGTCATCTTCCAGGATCAGGCGTTCCACAGCCGGACGGATCCTTTTCTTAAGATATGCTCCATAATGCGCGCGTTCCTCTTCCTCCACACCTTCCTCCAGAAAATATCCCCGCAGGGCAACTGCCAGCCGCAGCGGCTCCTGCTTGGTACTTCCGAATTTCCGGTAAAGATGAATGGCCTCTTCTTTGGCATCCTCGTTCTCCGCCCGCATTTCAAGAGCAGTGGCAGCAACTTCCACATCTTTTTGAAAACGGCTTAATTCTGTCATAATGATCCCTCCTGTCTGCTGTCTGTTTATAGTGTTCGAGAAAATGCTTTTGTATGACATTATCATATCACGTACCGCTTTGTTTGAACATTATTTTTTGATAAAAAAGAAGCCGCCACTGCCTTTTTTCTGACAGTGACGGTCCGAAATTATTTTCTCAGATTCCCTTTTTATAAAGAATAAATGAATAGATCATTGGCACAAGGATGACCAGCAAAATTACCGCAAAAACAATTTCCGTTTTCAGGAGCAGCGAATTCATAAGAAAAAGCAGCCCTGACAGGATCAGTATCCAGCCTGTCATACGGTTGGTACGGTTCCAGTTCTCCTCGCTGTTCAAGGTCCAGGGAAGCTTCATTCCCACTGTATAATTCTGTTTCACCTTATGAACGTAATTTCCGAGAATGATAAACATGATCCCCACCATGATATTCACGATCACACCTATATCAATGTCCATACCCAGAGCAAGACCATAGATTGACATGCAGGTGATCACAGACACCACCGGAACCAGCCACAGGACCATGGTAAAAATACGCCTGTTGATATTTTTTCTCTTTGGATCATTGGCTGTAAAAAACACGCAAAACAAATGGATCAGCAAAAGCAGAAATGGAATTCCAAAAACTGCCATCGGCTTGCTGCTCCAGCCGTTGGCCACATTGTGCTGATCAAAATGTGTTGCGATCTTCTCCGGCAGACGGTTCCACAGCAGGATCCCTGCCAGTGACGGTGAGATCGTAAGGATACTCCCGGAGATCAGGGACATTTTATATTCCTTCAGAAACTCTTTTCTTTCTTCACCTTTCATCATTCTTTCCCCCTTTCAGATCACTGAGCCACAGAAGCAGCTCCTCTACAACTGTGGTATTCAGTTCATAATACACGAAATTCTTCACCTTCGTTTCCCACACAAGATCTGCTTTCTTCAAAATTTTCAGATGATAGGATATGGTTGCACCCGTCATGTCAAAATGTCCTCCGATCTCACCGGCTGACATTTTCCCGTTTTTCAGAAGCTGCAGGATTTCTCTCCGCACAGGATCCGAAAGTGCCTTGAAGGTTTCCGCAAACGCCATCGTGTATGTCTTCCTCCTTTCAGATAGTATTTAGAAATATTTCTAAATAGAATATAGCATTTTCGAATTTCCCAGTCAATAAGTATTTAGATTTTTTTCTAAATACTTACATTTGTCATCTATAAAAAAATGAGGATACCGATCATCGCCTCTGCGATCTTACGATATCCTCATTCACCATCGATCAACCATTATTTATTTTTTCCCCTCTTAAACCTACCTCATGCAAAAACCAAGACTGGATGTGATCTCCGGCGCAAGCTCCGGCACATGTGCACAAAAGTCCATCTCTCTTCCAAGGCCAATGGATGCAACTCCAAGAATGGATTTGCCATTTACCGTTCTGCTTCCCCTTTTCAGATCCACTGCAAACGGAAAATGCTCCGTCACATCAAGAAAACGGTTCACTTCATCCATGCTCTCAAACTGTACTTTTTTTACTGTCATCGTTTTTTTCACCTCTTTTCTCTATCTATACTACTATTTTACTATGATATAATTATTTGTATAGAGTAATTTTTTTATAAAAAAGGTGATTTTTTTAGATGTTATCTTCTCCTATTTCTGTTACAATATAAAAAAACAACACCCAGGAGGTATCAGAATGTCAAAAAAGAACCTTATCGCAGGACAGTCCGGCGGACCGACCGCAGCTATCAACAGCAGTCTTTACGGTGTGGTATCTGAAGCACTTAAACATACAGAGGAGATCGACCATGTTTATGGTATGGTCAACGGCATTGAGGGATTTTTAAACGGAACAGTCCTTGATTTCCAGGAAGCACTTCCGGGAGAGCAGCTTCTCGCTCTTACCTGGACACCCGGCGCCTATCTCGGCTCCTGCCGTTACAAGCTTCCGGAATCCCTGGAGGATCCGGTTTATCCGAAGCTTTTTCAGAAATTCGAGGAGATGAATATCGGCTGGTTCTTTTATATCGGCGGCAACGATTCCATGGATACCGTCAGCAAGCTTTCCCGCTATGCTGAAAAGATCGGCAGCGACATCCGTATCCTCGGTGAGCCGAAGACCATTGATAACGATCTTGTAAACACCGACCATACTCCCGGATTCGGAAGTGCTGCCCGCTACGTAGCCTCCACCGTCCGTGAGATCACCCTGGACGCCTGTGTCTATGAGAAAAAATCCGTCACTATCATCGAGATCATGGGACGTCACGCAGGCTGGCTCACCGGAGCTGCTGCCCTTGCCCGGAAATATATTGGAGACAATCCGCTTCTCATTTATCTTCCGGAAACCGATTTCGATGTAGAAGAATTTCTCCAGAAAGTTCATGCTGCCTTCGAGAAAAACTGCAACGTCGTAGTCTGTGTATCTGAGGGAATCCATGATAAAGACGGCACTTTCATCTGCGAATACGACAGCGCTGCCGGAACCGACGCCTTCGGTCACAAGATGCTTGCTGGCTGCGGTAAATATCTTGAGAATCTTGTACGCAGCCGTCTTGGCGTCAAAGCCCGCTCCGTAGAGCTCAATGTAAGCCAGCGCTGCTCTGCAGCTATGCTCGCCGGAACAGACCAGCAAGAAGGCATCCTCGCCGGTGAATTTGGTGTACAGGCTGCCCTGAACGGCGAAACCGGAAAGATGGTCGCATTTAAACGTCAGAGTGATTCTCCGTACTCCATGAAATGTACACTGGAGGATGTCAACGTTATCTGCAACGAAGAAAAGACGGTCCCTGTGGAATGGATCACAGAAGACGGCTCCGATGTCACCGAAGACTTTATCCGCTATGCCCGCCCGCTGATCCAGGGAACTGTAAATGTTCCGGTTGGTGAGGATGGACTGCCGGCGTTCGTGTATCGGAAATAAGATTTGTGGTAATGCGGATAAAAATATCCACATTTGCTGCGTAACTCTGTCCTGAGTAACTGTTTATCCGTCATTCAATAAAAAATGCACCGGGAATTTCCTAATAGTTCCCGATGCATTTTCTTTATTTCTCTATATATTTTCTTTTTTATTTCTTACTGCGGTATGCTTCTGCTTCCCAGTGTGTGATAAAATATGTGATCTCATCGGTCATCTGCAGCGGGCCGCCAAAGCTCTCTGCATACACTGCAAGCTTGATTGCATCCTTTACCAGAAGCTGTGCCTTTGCTGCCTTTCCTTTGTCATCTTCCATGATAAATGCGCCAACGCCCTGTACCAGGATCAGTCTTGGCTCTTTATCATGCTCTGTCATAAATGCATCCAGCGCATTTTTCGCCTCATCAATATTTTCTACAAATAACGGATAAGGTCCGCAATATACAATATGATCCGGAGTAAACGGCTTCAGAAGAGGTGCCGCAGCAGTTTTATCTTTTACAAAATTATCCGCCTCCGCAGCCGGTACGACTTCCACCGCATGTCCAAGCAGACTGGAAAGCTTCTGTGCTGCCTGCTCTTTTTCAGGTGTAACTGCATCACTTACATCCGCAGTTCTCTTTACCTGCTTTTCCAGCTTTCCGATCACACCATCGAATAAAACGCCGATCTCCTCTACAGTATCAGCCGCAACAAAAATTCCGTGATTCTGAAGCAGAAGAACCTGCACGTCTTTTCCTGTTTCTTCTTTATAGGCATTCATTTTCTCGAAGCAGATACGGGCAAGTGTGTATCCCGGTTTGCAGATATCGATCCAGAGTACATCTTTTCCAAGAAGCTCTTCGCAAAGAGCCTTTGCGCCCTTTCCGCAGGTCAGTCCATTGATAAGTGTCGGATGAACATGCAGGACATACGTATAAGCAAACAGATTGTGGAGCAGTGCTTCCACGCTGGGACGTTTGGTTTTATCCTCATCGGTCACTGCCGCCATTACATCTGCAAGATATGCAGATTCACGCTTCACATCATCCGCCGGATATTCCGTTTTCATGATCTCATTCAGACGGGCTCTGTCCATTTTGACAAATTCCTCTGCCTTAATGGTAGCAAGCTGTGTACCGGATCCCTTTACATACAGTGTTGTATCGTCTTTTACAGAAGTATTACCGCCTCCTGCCAGAACATAGGCCGGATTGCTTCCGTAAGTGTTTGACATTTTTACCAAAGTTGAAAGCTCCATAAGTAAAATTCCTCCCTGTTGTGTCATTATATGATTTTTCCATATATTTATAGTACACGATACAAAGTGAATTATCTATATGAATATTTTTTCCAAAATTAGTACTTTCGTATCCTTTTATTATTTTTCCAAATGTAATATCTATGCATCTACTCTTTCCAAAGGAAATGATCTGTTTCTGCTTTTCATATTTTTTCCAGCTCGCATCCTCTCACGTCAGCAGTTCAAAGGTATGATACAGATCCACCTTCCCGTACCCCCACTCCGGGTTTGGGTACTGCATGTTTTCTTCTCTTCTTGCGCCTCTCTGCAGATAATATTTCACGCTGCTCCCGGTAAAAAACGGCTGGTTATCCCGTATGATCGCCCATTCAAACAGAAGTGCCGCGATGCCGGCGGTCTGTGCGGCGGAGATACTGGTCCCGGAGCGGGTTCCAAAGCCGCCTCGTACCAGCGGCACTTTTACGTTAACGCCAGGAGCTGCCAGATGTGGAGTGATCATGCCATCTGGCGTATAGCCTCTGCCTGCTGCAATGTAGATGCTTCCGTCACGATGCT
Source organism: Blautia sp. RTP21359st1_E11_RTP21359_211015 (assembly GCF_040910705.1). Taxonomy (NCBI): domain Bacteria; kingdom Bacillati; phylum Bacillota; class Clostridia; order Lachnospirales; family Lachnospiraceae; genus Blautia; species Blautia sp. RTP21359st1_E11_RTP21359_211015. Next base: position 48,913 of record NZ_JBDGAB010000024.1, on the reverse strand, counting down.
GGTAGGCAGTTGCCGTAATGCTGTTCCTGGCGTCTCCCGGCGCTGTCACCGTGGTATAGGGGGATGGTTCCAGAAAATAGGTATCCTGGGAGATCAGCCCTTCCACAGGAAGCCATATATGGAACTGTACGTTCTGTTGATTTCTTGCCTGGGTAAAAATTTTCCAGATACCGGACGCCGGATGGAAAAATCGGATATACACCAGGGAATATCCGGTCTGACGCTCGATCAGGATATAATTCACATACACCTTTGTTTCCACAAAAACAAATGACAGCTCCTGGGTTCTGGAACCTATGGAACTGCTGACTTCCAGTATCTCACCGGTTGGTGACTGGATGGAAAGCTCATAGATTTCCGGCGGTTCTCCCCAGAATTCTATGGTAAAGCCCTGCTCTCTTTCCGCTACACGGAGTTCTGTCACGATCTGTTCCCTTCCCTGAGAAAAAATCCCCGTACTGTGGTTTCTTGTATTTCCTTCGTTTCCTGCTGCCACAGATACGGATACCTGAGAAAAATTTGCCACATAGTCCACATACTGGCTTAACGCATTGGTCCCCAGATGCGCGCCCTGGCTGCTTCCGATCCCCAGGCAGATAGAAAGTGGCATCTTCAGCTTTTTGGCCTGGGAAATCGCAAAAGCAATGGCCATCATCACATCATTTTCCTGAAAAGCTTCTGCCTCCGGAGGATAAAGATAAAAATTCCGGAGATATTGCTTTGCCGGCTTTACCTTGATGATGATCAGGGTTGCCTCCGGCGCTGCTCCGGTAAAATTTTCTCCGGGTACCATATTTCCAGCAGCAATACCTGCCAGTGCCGTGCCATGGCCGTTGGTATCTCTGGATGGCACGATGGCAAACGGCTCCTCGGAAGCCAGTGCCCGGTCGATATCCTTTTTCCGAAATAATTTGCCATATGGAACTTCTGTATCTGCTATACCATCCCCCGGCAAATTATCTGCATCTCCATTTTCAGCTTCCAACTCCCGTCCAGACTGATTTTGTTCTTCCTCTTCTATGGACTGATCCCATAAATAAGCGATTCTGGAGCCGCCTGCATTTCGAAACACTTCATTCTGATAATCAATCCCCGAATCGATCACCGCCACCGCAGTACCTTTTCCACGCAGCTTCAGATAAGGGTGATCGTGCAGCCTGTTGATCCCTGATTCCCCTGCTGCCTCCATATCCATGTAGGTATAACATTTCGGGATCGAATTATAGGAGGTTCCCGTGACCTCAATTTCTCCCATACTTTCCAGCGGAACATAAAGAACCCCGAAAATTTCATTGATCGCCCGAAAAGATGCCCCCGGAAAAAGTTCCATAGTATCCTGGACATTCTGCATATATTTCACGATAAAATCCCCGAAGCGCTGACTCTGTGCCGGATTTTCCGTCTGCGCTCCGGGGATCTTATCCTCTGTTTTCATATTTGGTTCAAAATCTTCTTTTCTGAGCATGACAGGCCTGCTTTCGCCTTTTTCATAGATGTATGCAGCGAAAACCTGTCCTTATACCACTATTGTCCAACTTTTTCCTGATACATGGGACTTCCCTGATCCATTTAAACACTGCTCTTGCTATCTCTTTTTTTCCTGATCCGTATCAGCAGCACGATCCCCGCAATCCCTGTAAAAATACTGATAAACTGGGAAGTCGACAAAATTCCCACACTTCCACGGATAATATCCCCACGGAAAAACTCGATCACAAACCGTCCAATGCTATAAAAGATCAGATAACAGGCAGTAACCTGACCATCTTCTTTTTTGTTCCGTGCGATCAGCAACAACAAAAGAAAATGCAGAAAATCCAGTCCGCTGGAATACAACTGCGTCGGGATCAGCGCCACGTGATTGGGCGCATATTCGGAATTCTGAAATATCACAGAAAAAACACTCTCTGTCTCTTTTCCATAACAGCAGCCCGCCAGGAAACATCCGATCCGTCCAAATCCCTGGGCCAGTGCCACAGATGGCAGGATCACATCCGCGTATTTAAAAAATACAAGCTTTCTGATCCTGCAATACAAAAGCCCCGTCAGTATCCCGCCGATGATACCGCCAAACACCACAAAACCGGAGCTTAAAGTTTCCATTATAAATCCCGGATCCTGAACAATTGATTTCCACTCTGTGATCCAGAAGAGAAGCTTTGCACAGAAAAATCCACCCACCAGGCACCACAGGATCATTGGAAAGATCTGTTCACTGTCAAGCTTCTGTTTTCCGGCTCTGTATTCTGCAGTCAGGCAGCCTGCCAAAATTCCAATGGCGATCATCAGACCATAACCGTATACCGTAAATGGCCCGATGGTAAGAAGTTCATTTTTCATCGGTTTCCTCCTGTTATCTCATTCTTATTTCCGTCATGATCTTCGCTCCCGTATGCGGACAGAAAACACTCCAGCAATGTAGCATTGGCCCGGTCATTCAAGGCGCTGTTTCCAGATTCTGCTACATCACATTCACCACAGATATCCACGCCCAGGATTCCCTCTGCACATATTTCTCTGACTCTCTTCAGACATTCCAGCATCGTATTCAGGCGCATATCCCCCTGGCTCCAGTTCGTGTCCGCATCATCCTTGCAGAGAACATCTTTATCCACAGAAATGTACAGCGGCAGCTTTCCCACATGCTTGCTTACAAACGCACACACCTGCGCCTCTTCCATTTCCAGAAGCTTCTCTCTGCTCAAGAATTCCACCTTTTCCTGAATCTCCGATTCCACTCTGGAAAAAGCTTCCTCATCCGGGCCGATCAGGATCACCCTCTTAAGCAATGGAAGTTCCATAGCAGAATCGTAGATCCATCCTCCGCAGGAAAGCAGACCTCCGAATGCCGGCGGCTGCATATCCGTGTGATTGTCAAATACAAGAAGCGAGAAAGGCTCCGATATCTTTTCCAGCCAGATCCTTGTCATATAGTGATAGTTTCCGGAATCAATAAAATGGATTCCTCCGGAAGAATAAGGGGCAATACGGCTGCGAATGGCATTCATCGCATCCTCATCACAGTAGCAGTTGGTTCCGGGAATGTCCCTGGCCTCCACCCGGGATACTTCTTTTCCCCTCCAGAACTGCTGATCCTCATATATTCCGGAAAAATCCATCATCAGTATCTTTATATTTTTATCTGTATTTTTCATGTGCACATCTTACCACGGAATGGCAGATGATGCAAGAGAAGGGTCAGTCCTTCCACTCTTCCAGTTCTTCATCGGAACCGTCCAGAAGATCCTTCAGGCTGCCGGTTTCCGCCTGGTCTTTGCCTACAGCCCAGAGCTTCATCTCCACATTCTCCGGTTCTTTTTCCCATCGGGAATTCTTCTGCTTTTGCTCTTCTTCCGGTTCTGTGGATTCTTCTGTCTCTTTTCTGTCCGCAGAATATCCGTCTGCATCCTGCGCCAGCATAGCCGCTGTAGTCTCTGCTGTAGTTTCTGTTGGATATTCTGTTTCCTTCCCACTCTGCTGCTCACTCGGCGCATTTTCATCCTGGGTTCTTGTATCATTTGGCACATCCATATCTGCCGTTTCATTTACAGCATCTGAACTGTCTGCACCAGAATCTTCCTTCTCTGTCTCCGCCTTTTTTGCGATCTTTCGAAGCCCCAGCTTCATAATAATATAGAATACGATATCCGCAGCTCCGTCACACACCAGCACCCAACCGGAAAAGATCAGCAGAGTCATGATCTTCGGAAATCTTCCAAACAGCATCACGATTCCAAGTGCAATGAAAACAAGACTTCCGATCAGAAGCACGCTCCATGCGCCGTTTCCTCCTTTTTTCAGAAGGAAGGCTCCTTTAAACTTCCACAGACTGTCAACCAGTACAAATGCGCTGAGCATCCATGGAAGCAGTTTGATCACGATAGACGGTGTCATAAAAAGAAACACCCCCAGCACAAAAACAACCACACCACTTAGAAGATCCATGATCGTAGCTTTCGCTTTTCCACGTATGTAAATATAGATATGATAAATGCCAGCTCCGATGAGGATCAGCCCGAATACTACTTTGCAGATCACGTCCACCGTCTGCGTGGGGATCAGGATCAGGCAAAGTCCCAGCAGTATATAAAATACTGAGGAGATGATCTCACCCTTTAGAATGTTGTTGATTTTTTCACCCATGTTCCTTCATACCTCCTCTGTTATTCCAACAGTATAGCTCTTTTCCACTGGTCAGTCCACCCTGAACCGTCAAAAAAATTTCTTTTTTCCAGAAAAATATTCTTAGAATTCAATACAGCCCGAAGGACTTTTCCGGCGTCATTTCGCCTTGTTCCTTCAGGCTGTATTTTACTTTTTATGTTTCTTCTTTTTTGTCATAAGACCACCGATCCGTCCGGTTTCTTTTGCAGAAAGGCTTTTCCACCCGTCTTTGATCACTTTATCCAGAACTCCCATCTCATCGGCAATCTCGTATTTCAGTTTTTCCGCCTGGGAAAGCTTTCCCTCAAGATATGCTTTTACTTCTTTCTCCCTGTTCATCTTCCACACTCCTCATCTTTTTTATGGAGTATGGACAATTTCCGGATAAATTATGCATTCTGAAAAATATGTCCGTCCTTTATGGGTACTGTCATTTTTAATCCGGGATAATGATCGCCGCAATGATATACGCCAGGATTCCAGCTCCGCCCATCAGCGTGATGATTACCCATACCAGCCGGACAAGAGTCGGATCGATATTAAAGTATTCCGCAATTCCGCCGCAGACACCACATAACATACGGTTTACTGATGATTTGTATAGTTTTTTGTTACTCATAATGCTTCCTCCTTTAATCTTCTTCAAATTCAACCTGAACATTTCCCATTCCGCAATCCAGTTTTATATTTTTCGTGGCACCTTCATTTGTGATCTGTTTATTTCCGGAAGTAATGGATGTTTCCAGAGAATCATCCACCTCCAGATTTCCAAGACCACATTTCAACTCATAATTATACTCAGCAGCTTTTCCTGTAAGTGTAAGCTCCATATCTCCCATACCACAGCTTCCTTTTAAATTCTCCACCTGAAATTCACTGATGTCAGCAGTTCCCACTCCGACTGTAAAATCTGCTTCCTTTATATCCAGGCTGCCGGAATTTTCAATGGTTCCGGCCCCCACATTTACTTCCATCTGCTCCGCTTTAAAATCACCATCCAGTTCGATGGTTCCGGCTCCCATCTGAAGTTTTATCTTCTGAAAGCTTAAGTTTTCCGGGCAAAAAATTTCTATGGAACGGTTTCTCACTTTTTGATTGCTTGCAATTCTCAGACTACCGTTGTTATTGCTGATCTGAATGCGATTGTGATCCTTCCCTGAAACTTTCACCTGGACTTTATCCTCATTCCATGTTTTCAAAACCAGTTCTTCGTATCTCAGATCACAGAAAAGGTCTGACACAGCCGAGGCCTCATATACTTTCGTATATGCGGAACTGTCTGCACTGTCTGCCAGAACGCCCTTCTCAGTTACCGCGCTCTCTGCAGCTGCCTGAAAATCGTCCTCCTGCTCATCCATATCTTCCTCGGAATCTTCCACTTCCCAGCTGTCTTCATGATCCAGAACACGAAGCACCTGCGTGATTCCATGATCCAGAACACTCACATCTCCCATAGTCGCTCCCATGGCAGCTCCGCCGGCAGTAAGTCCCAGGCCTGCTACACCGAATACTGCTGCAAGGATCAGAATTACCTTCAGAAAACGTTTCATACTTTTTCCGCCTTTCTTCCATTCAGGAGATTGCTGCAGAATCCCGTAAATTTCCGCAGGATCGCAGGCAATATCTTACCTGTAAACCACACCGTCAGTAACAGTAACAAAAGTCCAAATGCCATCATCAGGCATCCGATACCGATCGTCAGGATCCCGGCCGGCGGAAGAGACACCGTCATGGCAATCCCAACAACAATGCACGCAGCTGCACCGATCACAAGGATGATCGATCCCGCTCCCGCAAAAAATGTCAGCAGGAAAGGCAGCAATGCCAGTGTCACCAAAATCCCCAGTACTCCGCCAAATAATCCTTTTATCAGAGGCGCCGCAAAAACAAGAACGATCAGCGCAAGAATGATTCCTGCCTTATTCTGCTTTTTCTCTGCGTGATAGCCGCGCTGGGCACGTCTTTTCCTGCGGTCTTCGAAATTTTCTGTATTTCCCGTATCACGATGGGCCTCTCCCTGTCCATTTCCGTATACGGTTACTTCTGTATAATGGTCCGGCATTTCCCCGTTCTCTTTCACACGGGTATCCTGATATCCGTTCTCTGTGTATTCCCCGTAATCTTCACTGTTCTCCTGAAGATCTGCCTTAATGATCGCAGCAACCTTCCCCGGATTTCCCAGTTCCCGGATCACTTCTCCTTCATTCTCAGGACCTGCATCATCAAAATATCCTTCATAATATTCCAGTGCTTCCTGTCTCTCTGCCTCTGAAATATCGGAAAGCAGCCGTTCAAGCTGTTCCATAAACTGCTTTCTGTTCATAATCAAACTCCCTCCTCAAACATCCTGGTGATCTTGGATGAATAGATCTCCCATTCACTTCTGTAAAGATTCAGCTGCGCTGCGCCCTTATCTGTCAGCTTATAATATTTCCGGTTTCTGCCTGCATATTCCATATTGTAGGCTTCCAGACATTCATCCTTCTGAAGCCTGCGAAGGACCGGATACAGCGTAGATTCTGAAACCTCCAGAACACTTCGCACATCCTGGGTGATCTTGTACCCGTAGGTACCGTCCTTCTCTCTGGAAATAACAGCCAGGACGATCGCATCCAGGAGGGCTGCTCCTGTATTAAATACCATCTGCTCACCTCTCTATGACCTGTAAAACGGACATTCACATTCCGTCTTACTACATGCTGATGAACGCGATCACTTCACGATCCAACGCTCACATGATAAGTCATGTAATATTGTTCTGTGAATAATACTATATATCGTATAATATAGTTTTGTCAATAGTATTTAGAAAAATCCCTCTATACTTTATAATATTTTTCGGAAACCACTCTTTTCACACAATATCCGAGAGAGTCAAGTTTATATTATGGAGGAAATTATGACAGATTCAGATAAAATACAGACATTACCGCTTCCTTTTCTGGAGCGTATGAAAGAAATGCTGGGAGATGATTATGATGCTTTCCTGAAAAGCTACAAAAATCCCCGCACCTACGGTCTACGTGTAAACACCGCCAAGCTCTCCTGCCAGGATTTTCAGGCGCTTTCCCCTTTCCCTATCCGGCCGATCCCGTGGATCAATACCGGATACTTCTACGAGGAGGAAAGCCGCCCTGCACGATGTCCTTACTACCAGGCGGGCCTTTATTATCTTCAGGAACCAAGTGCCATGACACCAGCTTCCAGGCTTCCTATCGAACCTGGAGATTTTGTCCTGGATCTCTGTGCAGCTCCCGGAGGAAAAGCCACTGCCCTGGGTGCAGCCTTAAATGACACCGGATTTCTCCTTGCCAACGATATCAGTACTTCCAGAGCCAGAGCCCTTCTTAGGAATCTGGAGCTTTTTGGCATGAAAAATATGCTCGTCACCGACGAAAAGCCCGCCAAACTTGCCCAGCGTTTTCCTGCTTTCTTCAATAAGATCCTTCTGGACGCTCCATGCTCCGGGGAAGGCATGTTCCGAAAAGAGGAAGCCCTTGCCCGCGACTGGACACCGGAAAAATCTGCTGAGCTTTCTGATATCCAGAAAGACCTGGTCTTAAAAGCTGCCGATATGCTCCGTCCGGGCGGAATGCTGCTTTATTCCACCTGCACTTTTTCCCCATGTGAAGACGAAGAAGTGGTAGCCTATCTTCTCAGACAACGCCCGGATATGGAACTTATGGAAATGCCAAGATATGAAGGTTTCTCCAGCGGCCGCCCGGAATATGCCGGCACAGCAGACACTTCCGATTCCGAAATCGCGTTAAGCTTAAATGCATTTAATCCGGAAGAACTTCAAAAATGCGTTCGAATCTTTCCACACAAAATGGATGGCGAAGGTCATTTTCTCGCCCTGTTCCGCAAAAAAGGTGACTCTCTTCCACCCGTTTTCCGCTTTTCCGCAAAAGGACCGGACAAAAATACCCGGAAATGGCTGGAGGAATTTTTCTCTGAGATCGGCCTGAAAACCATTGGCGGTCAGGAATTTGACTGGAACCGTGTGGAAGTCCGCAAAGATAAAGTATACTATCAGCTGCCCTTCCCTCTGGATCTCCGCGGAATCTCCTTTCTTCGAAACGGCCTCTACCTGGGTGATCTGAAGAAAAACCGTTTTGAGCCGTCTCAGCCTCTGGCGCTGGCGCTTCACAAAGGAGATGTGGAAGCAGTTATCTCCCTGCCGGTTTCCGATGAGCGGCTTACCCGTTATCTGAAAGGCGAAACTCTTATGATCGAGCCGGAAGAGGCCACTCACAAAAAAGGCTGGCACCTTCTCTGTGTGGACGGTTATCCTCTCGGCTTCGGAAAGCTTGTAAACGGGATCCTGAAAAACAAATATCCTGCTGGCTGGAGAGTGTAATCTCTCCGCCGCAGGATATCTGCCCACATTAACATATCATTTCATTTTCAGATCAGAGACTGAACGCTTCTCCAAGAGTAAACGAATAAATATACCGTTCCTTCACCTTCCGGCCTGTCATCCGTTCCAGCGCCTGGGCGTAATCCTCCAACTGTACATGATAACGGTCGATCAGCTTCTGTTCTTCTCCACGTCTCACAAAGTCCGTTTTATAATCCACCAGAACGATTTCTTCATCCTCTATAAAATACGCATCAATGATTCCCTGTACCAGAACATTTTCCTCACACTGCCACTGCGGATCAAGCTCCGAAGCTTTTCTTGCGATCACAAAAGGCTGCTCCCGGAACAGAAGTCTCTTCTCTGAAGCTGCTTTCATCCGCTGTCCGAGAGGTGTTTCCACAAAATTCCAGATATCCTTTACCCGGACCGACTCAGCCTCTTTTCTTTCCATCTTCCTGGCGTCAACCCATTCTCTCAGCTGTCTGCGGATCTCATCCCTGTTTGCTGTCTTCTGATAGTCCAGGCATTCCATTACACGATGATAAGCCGTTCCACGAAGTGCCCCTGTATACCCTTCCTCTTTCTTCTCCTCGATAAATCGGGGAACCAGCGGCTGGATCTCTTCTTCCGTCTCATAATCCACCGTTTCTTCCAGATCCTGCTCACTGTGGTAGCTTCGCTTTTTCAGTTCTGATACACTCACCTTCACAGGAAGATCTTCCAGATATTGATAGGGATATACAAAGGAAAAACGTCTCTGGATCTCCTCCCGAATCTCACTGTCAAAAACTCTGCCCGGATTCCAGTTCTCCAGTGTTTCCTTCTTCATTTCCCGCTCTGCCTGTTCCATAACCTCACTTTCTGTCAGTTCCTGTGCTGTGACCCGTGTAACTTTGAATTCTGCCGGATCTTTGTACAGAGGATTTGCAGTATTCATAAAGATGCCATATTCATGAAATAATGGTGCCATGCAGCGATGCCTTGCCAGTGCCGGAAGCACATAATCCCAGTAAGTCTTCCCGCCAAGCCTTCTGCCCAGAGAAAGCAATGGTTCCTCACTGTCCCTTAATGCGGACAATTCTCCCAATTCCGGATGCAGGGCTCCAATAGTTCCACTGAGGATCAGTTTTTCCTTTGCACGTGTAAGCGCTACATAAAGTACCCTCAGCTCCTCTCCGAGGCTTTCCATCAGGAGCGCTCTCCGTATGATCTGCCTGCAAAGGGATGGAGCGATGATCCTCTTCTCCGGCAGGATCGCATCCGCACCGATCCCCAGCTCCGGATGGATCAGGATACTTGCGTTCATATCCCGGAAATTAAAGCGTTTTCCCATTCCTGCTGCAAACACTACCGGAAACTCCAGTCCCTTGCTCTTATGGATCGTCATGATCTGTACTGCACTTTCCCCGGTTCCGGAAAGATTTACCTCCCCGTAATCCACCTGATACTGCTGAAGCTTCTGGATATATCTTACAAAATTAAAAAGGCCTCGATAGCTTGTCTTCTCATATTCCATTGCCTTTTCCACAAGCATGTTCAGGTTTGCATTCCTCTGTTCACCATTTGGCATTGCCTTTGCATGGTCTCCATATCCGGTACGTGCAAGTACCTCCAGGATCAGCTGGTGGACCGGCGTGTAAGCCGCCTTATCACGAAGTGTATTCATGGTATCCATAAAACAGGACAGCTTCTCTCCGAGGATTTTTTTGTTTTCCTCAAAGCTCCCATGCTTTCTGTAGTCCTCCACAAACCTGCACACACATTCATAGATCATTCCTTCCGGATATGCGATCCGAAGCTCAGCCAGCTCTTCTGTGGTACATCCAACGATCGGTGAACGCAGTACGCCGGTCATGGGAATATCCTGCAGCGGATTATCCAGGATCCGGAGATAATTCAGCAGTGTCACAACCTCTGTTGCAGAAAAATATCCGGTTCTGGAGGCCGTATATACCGGTATCCCTCTTGCACTCAAAACCTCCCCGAAGGTTTCAGCCCAGCCTGAAGCAGATCGGAGCAGGATCACGATATCTCCATATTGAAGAGGTCGATACTCTCCCGTTTCCTTATCCAGCACCCGTTCATGCCCTACCATAGATTGGATCCTTCCTGCAATGGCAAGGGCCTCCAGCTCTCTCTCATTCTCCGTTACTTCTTCATCCTCCTCTTCCAGCAGCGGACTGTATTTATCCACAAGAAGGATCTCTGTTTTTACAAATTCCGGATCCTGGCCTTCCGGAAAAGAAGCTCCGGGATACAGAGCTGCCGCCTCGTCGTAAGCAATTCCTCCCAGATCTTCCCCCATGATTTGCCGGAAAATAAAGTTGACACTTTCAAGGACTTCCGGTCTGCTTCGGAAATTTTTGTGCAGGTCGATTCGCTGTTCCGAACTGTCTTCCAGTGAATAGCTCTTATATTTTTCCATGAACAGTTCCGGACGGGCCAGACGAAAACGGTAGATGCTCTGCTTTACATCTCCTACCATAAATATATTTTTGCGTTCATTGACCCAGCCGGAAACTGTCTGCATCAGGATCTCCTGAACCAGATTACTGTCCTGATACTCATCCAGCAGGACCTCATCATATTTTTCAGAAAGCTCTCTTGCCGCCTGGCTGGGCACATAGGTTTCTCCTTCCTTTTTCAGAAGGATGTCCAGGGCAAAATGTTCCATATCTGAAAAATCCAGAACATTTTTTTCACGCTTCTTTGCCTGGAAACGTTCTGCAAAATCCTTTGTCAGCTTTACCAGCATCTCCAGCGGTGGTGCAGATGCTTCTGTCAGTTCCGTCAGCTCAGCCAGATTTCCGTAAAAATATCGGATTCCCAGTTCCTTCAGATTATCTTTTGCATCTTCGCGAAGAGCTTTTACTAGATTTTTCAGCTGCTCCGATACTCCCTCCATTTTTTTTGAGGAAAGTCTTGCAAACTTCAAATTCCGGAGATTTTGCGCTATCTCATCATAATCCCTTTTAACGGACAGTTGTTTTAACTGCCGGATCAGTATCATATCTTTTTCCAGAGCCTCCAGATAAAGCTCCGGTCCATCCTGGAGCTGACAGGTCTTCATTGCGGTTTCTGTAAGCTCTTCCGCTTCTTTCAGTGCGCAGTCTGCAGCCTCCCACAGATATCGGAACCATCGCGTTCCCTCAAGACCTTTTTCCGGATCCAGATGATAATTCTCCACACAGCTGTCCAGCCATTTTTCGGGCCATGGATTACTCATCGCAGCATTATAAAGCTCCAGCACATGTTCCTTCAGTCCTTCATCCGTTTTTCCTGGCGCATAGCATTCCACAAATGCAGTAAAATCTGCCTTTCTTTCTGCATAATGATCTTCAAAAAGCTCCTTCAGCACATCTTCCTGCAAAAGCTTCAGTTCACCCTCATCTGCAGTCCGGTAACCCGGATCCAGTCCGATCAGATGAAAATAATTTCGGATCACATAGGCGCAAAAGCCGTCAATGGTAGTGATCTGTGCCGTATGGATCAACGTCATCTGTCTCTGCAGATGCTCATTATCCGGATCTTCAGCCAGTGCCTGATCCAGTCCACGTTCGATACGTTCCCGCATCTCTCCCGCTGCCGCCCTTGTAAATGTCATGATCAGAAGACGGTCAATGTCCACCGGTTTCAAAGGATCCATGATCTTACTTAAGATCCTCTGCACCAGCACTGCAGTTTTACCGGAACCGGCTGCTGCGCTGACCAGAATATTCCGGTCCCGGAGCGTGATGACCTTTTTCTGCTCCTCAGTCCATTTCACTGCCATTCTCTTACTCTCCCTTCATGATCTTTTTCCACAGTGCATCTTCTTCTATGGACGACAGCCTGTGAAACTCATATCCCGGTATCTTCCTGTCGAAGCCGCACACAGTAAGATACGGACAATATGTGCAGGCATTCTTTTTTCCAAGTTCATAGGGTTCCACTGCCGCATTTCCATCCAGGATCGATTCCCTGATGTCACAGATTTTTCTCCGCACATACGCTCCCAGAGCATCAAACTGCTTCCTTGAGGCAACAGAAGATCTTTTGCTGAAGCTTCCGTCCCGGTTCAGGGATACCGGTATGGAGGCCATAGTGCTGTCGATTTTGGTACTCATATTATCATCTGCCTGTACAAGCCCGTTCATTTTCATTTTCTTCAGCATCTGCTCATTGATGCTTTCCATATCCGCATGGATCTTCTCCTGTATCATAGGATCCTTCACATTATAATAAAACACACCGGCCGGAACGATCTCGCGATCCGGATACTTCCTTTTTTCCACCTGTAATGCTCCATCCAGATAGACCATCAGCTGAAGCTGAAGGCCATGATACAACGCCAGCAGATCAAACGAAGTATTTCCGGTTTTATAATCGATCACCTTCACATAGACCCGGTTGTTCTCCGGCTCTTCCATGATATCCACACGGTCGATCCTTCCGCCCTGAAACCTCACCTCAAATCCTTCCGGCCGGAATGCTCCATGCTTCAGCTGTTCCTGCAAAGCCCACACGGTACGCCGCAAAATACGTCTGGTCCGTTCGATCATATATTCATTTCTCGCACTGCTTTTAAGGATCGTATTTCCGTAATCTGCGGAAACCTGATCCAGACAGCTGTCTATGATACGGTTTCGCTCTTCCTCCGTAAGCTCTGCCCAGTCCAGTCCCTCTTTTCGGACTTCCGCCGCAAATTTTTCCAGTGCCATATGCATGACATTCCCCATATCCATAGCCCGGAACTCATACTCTGCACGTTCTGTAACCTTCAGGCCATACTGCAGAAAATGTGCAAATGCACAGGCCGCAAAACGCTCCAGCCGGGTAGCACTGTACGGGGAAATTTCTCCATAGAGGATCTTTGCCACTGTTTTTCCGATCTTATCTGACGGTCGTTCTGAAAAAGATGCCTCTGTAAGTTTTTTTACAAGGATCCGGTATTCCGGGCTCTGAAGATACCAGCTGTACAGTTCCTGGAATACCGCATTATCCTGGTAAGCTTCTCCTGCAAGCCCTCTCAGGAAATAATCCAGGCTAATTCCCGGAAGCTCCAGTAATTCCATAGGTTCCTGCATATCTCCGCACTGCCGGATCTCCATTTCCGGAAACATCTCCCGGATATTACTGACAAGAAAGGCCGGACTCAGGGCTTTTCCCTGGCTGTCAGACTGACAGAAGGACAGACAGAGCAGTTCTCTTGGCTTGGTCATGTTCAGATACAGATAAAATCGCTGCATGTTCATCAGTTCCTTGGGCCCCGGTGCAAGCTGGATCCCCTGATCTTTAAAAAATTCTCTGTCAATCTCCGTAAGCATTCCTCCACCGGATGTATTCTTCGGAATATTCCCTTCATTTACTCCCACAAAAAACAGTGCACGGATATCCTTCAGCCTGGTTCTCTCCATATCTCCCACAAGTACCTGGTCCATACTTGGCGGGATCAGAGCCACCTTGGCCTGGTTCAGTCCTGTTTCCAGAAGCTGACGGAAATCCTGGCGGTTCACGGTTTCCTCTCCAAGGATCTCCACCATATTATCCAGAAGTTCCATAACAATTCCGTAGATCTGGGCATATTCCTTTTCCATGGCCTTGTCGCCCTGTTCCTTGAATTTCAGTTCCTGATGCTTCAGTTTCTGCTGCACCTGGCTCCGCACTGCAAACTCGTAGAGAAAAGTACAGTATTCCCGCACCGTCTTTTTCCCACCTTTAAAGCTTAGCGCAAGCTCTCTGGTCTCATCTGCGAACCGCTGCCGGATCTCATTAAGCCTCTGAATGCTTTCCGGCGGCATTCCCCGGTAAATACGCACCCACACTTCATCCCATTTCTTAAATCCACGGATACCAAGAGCCAGCACATAATTCTCCAGAAGGTCTGCTTCCTCCCTGGTCACACAGGACATTCCGCACCGGAGATACCGGAATACACTCTCATAGGAAAAATCCTGCACTGCCATCTCAAGTGCTGCCCGGAAATATTCTACAAACGGATTCATCAGGACCGTATGCTTCTCATCAATGAAATACGGGATCCCTGCTGCTGTAAATACCTGCTTTGCAAGATTTCCATACTCCTCCAGGTTACCTGTGATCACGGCGATCTCACCGTAACGGCAGCCCTTTTCCCTTACAAGTCTGGCGATCCGGCGGGCAGCTTCTTCCATTTCCTTCTGCGGGTTCACTGCCGAAAACATGCAGATCTCATCCTGCGCTTTTTTATATATATTTTTTCGGTAACGGAAGATATTTTTTTCAAGGAAATGAAGGGCAGGTGCCTGGGAAAAGCGGGATTTTCCCACATCCTTCAAAAGAACCGGTGTCTCGATCTCCCTGGTCAGCTCCGAAAGCCCGTGGATCATCTGACGGCTCATATAAAAAAGCTGATAAGGTTTTCCTCTCATGTTCAGATTCTCATCCGCATCCATGGTCACCGTTACCATCACCTTCTCACAGACAGCAAGAAGTTCTCCCACAACACGCATCTGAATAGGCGTAAAACCGGTGTAACCATCCAGAAGGAGTACACTGTTTTTCATTTTTTCAGAAAACGGAAGAGCTTTTTCCAGCGCATCCATTACTTCTTCTCCTGTCATATAATGATCCTTCAGATATCCGGTAAATGCCTGGTAAAGAACAGCTACGTCCTTCAGCTTCATCTGAAGTAACGCTCTGTCACCGGAATCCTCGATCATCTCCTGGATCTCACTGTCCCGGATATCGTACTGCATAAACTCCGACAGGATAGACTTCACTTCATCCAGGTATCCCGCTTTACGCATCTGACCTCCCAGATAGGAAAGCTCCTTTCCATGCTGCTGTACCATCTTCTGCAGCACCATACTCTTACCGGTTTCTTCCAGAAGGATGCGGCTGTCTCCTCCAACTTCCTCCAGAACACGGTATGCAAGACGCTCAAAGCTCAGGATATCAATATTCAGGATTCCCCTGCCCGGACTCATCTCCACCAGTGTCTTCTGGGTCTGCATGGTAAACTGCTCCGGCACGATCACATAAAAAAGCTTCTCAGGATGCAGCCCTGCCTGTTCTATGATATTCTGATAAGCATAACAGGATTTTCCGCTTCCGGAACTTCCTATGATAAACTGTAATGACATCTTCATCCTCCCGATCACTTGCAGATTTTCAGTCATTCCGGCGCCATCCTGCGCCTGAAGTATTCCTATCATACCACAAATTCTGCTCCTATAGAACGGTCGTTCACTATATTCTGAAATATCTGCCTGCTCTTTTCCTTATTTTTCTAGGCACAGTATCGAATAACCTGCGCACAGCTGTGGCATAAATCCTCCCTCCCGATAATAAACTATATAAAAAGCTTTGGGAGGCGTGCGCCATGAGTTCCAAAACCAGGATCATCGTCCTACATATGAAAGAGATCATTTACACAGCTGTCTTTCTGGCTCTCGCTGTTGTTCTGGCTGTCGTTCTTTTCTTCATGTTCGGTCCCGGAAAAAATACCAGTCATACAGACAGCGAAAAATCCCGCTACAAGCCGGGCGTCTATACCTCTTCCATCACCCTGAACGAGAATACCTTCGATGTGGAAGTTACTGTAAATGCTGACAGGATCAAGGCCATCCGTCTGGTGAATTTAAATGAAACCACAAAAGCTTCCTATCCTCTTATGGAACCGGTTCTGGATTCTTTGGCAAGTCAGATCTATTCCAGTCAGTCCCTGGAAGACATTCAGTACGCAGGAGACCGGAAATATACCTCCCAGGTACTCCTTTCAGCTATCACGGATGCAGTAAAAAAAGCGGAGAACACTTAAGCTCTCCGCTTTGCGATCTACGTTCAGATTTCAATCTTCTCCAGCACATCCTGCCAG
The DNA here is from genome assembly GCF_040910705.1 of Blautia sp. RTP21359st1_E11_RTP21359_211015. Classification (NCBI taxonomy): domain Bacteria; kingdom Bacillati; phylum Bacillota; class Clostridia; order Lachnospirales; family Lachnospiraceae; genus Blautia; species Blautia sp. RTP21359st1_E11_RTP21359_211015. The sequence continues at coordinate 32,549 of NZ_JBDGAB010000024.1, read as the reverse complement.
ATCCTTGCACTTGCATCACTTGGCATTCTGAGATCTCCTCTTGGAGAAAGTGCCACGCTACCTACCTTCGGGCCATCCGGCAGACAGGAACGCTTGAACTGCTGGGCAAAAAATCTCCGATAGAAGGTTTTCAGCCATTTCAGGATCGTCTCTTTATCATAAATCCCATCAAAGGTCAGGCAGGCAAGCCTGTAGATCTTATCCGGTGTAAATCCTGCACGCAGCATGTAATACAGATAAAAATCATGAAGCTCATAAGGTCCTACCAGATCCTCCGTCTTCTGGGCGATCTTGCCATCCTTAGGAGGAAGAAGCTCCGGGCTTACCGGAGTATCCAGGATATCCAGAAGAACCTCCTTCAGTTCCTCATCTCCGCAGGTATCCGCATAATAACGTACCAAATGACGTACCAGTGTCTTCGGGACAGAAGCATTTACACCATACATGGACATGTGATCGCCATTATAGGTTGCCCAGCCAAGAGCCAGCTCGGAAAGGTCTCCGGTTCCCACAAGAACACCGCCTTCCTTGTTTGCCGTATCCATCAGGATCTGCGTACGCTCACGTGCCTGGCTGTTCTCATACGTCACATCGTGGATCTCCGGATCATGTCCGATATCCCGGAAATGGATATTTACCGCCTCTTTAATATTTACCTCGGTAAGCCTTGCACCAAGGCAGCGGCTTAACTTGCAGGCATTCTGATAGGTTCTGTCTGTGGTTCCAAAGCATGGCATGGTCACACAGTGGATCTGTTCTCTCGGCATTTCCATCCGGTCAAAGGCACGTGCCATTACAAGAAGCGCCAGGGTAGAATCCAGTCCTCCGGAAAGTCCTACTACCGCACTCCTGCTGTGGATATGCTCCATACGTTTCTTAAGTCCCATAGCCTGGATGTTCAGGATCTCCTCGCAGCGCTCATCACGCTCTTCCTTCACAGACGGAACGAAGGGATACTGTGGATATTTTCTGGTAAGTCTTGTTTCCTCCTCTGCTACGGAAAAATCAACTCTTGTATGACTGCAGGTAGAAACTGCCGGATACGTGGACATTCTTCTTCTCTCATCAGCCAGTCTCTGCACATCGATCTCACTGTAAATGATGCCGTTCTCAAAGCGTCTGCTTTCCGCAAGCATGGAACCGTTCTCTGCGATCATATTCTGTCCGCCAAACACGAGATCCTGGGTAGACTCCCCTTCCCCTGCACTGGCATAAATATATCCGCAGATCAGTCGTGCTGACTGCCCGCTTATCAGAGTTCTCCGGTAGGAATCCTTACCTACCATCTCATCACTGGCAGAAAGATTAACGATGATATGCGCACCGTTGACGGCATGACGGATACTTGGCGGCGCAGGGACCCAGAGATCCTCACAAAGCTCTGCTGCAACGGTGAATTCCGGAAATTCCTTACATTCAAAGATCAGCTCTGTTCCAAAAGGAATTTCATCCCAGAACTCATCCTCCTCATTTTTCTCGCACTTCAGGAAGTCCACAAATTCCACATCTTCTTCCTCTGCACCTGCAAACTGTCTCTGCTCATAAAACTCATTATAATTCGGAATATGCGTCTTCGGCACAAATCCCACGATACGGCCATGATTCAAAGCTGCTGCCACATTATAGAGCTTGCCTCTGTGACGCAGCGGGAGTCCCACAAAGATCAGGGCGTCCGTCTCCCTTGTCTCCTCTGCAATATGCAGAAGCTCATCCCACGCACTGTCCAGAAGACATCTCTGGAGAAAAAGATCGTGACAGGTATATCCTGTGATACAAAATTCCGGAAATACCATCAGCTTGACATGTTCCTTTTCCATTTCATGAATGGCCTTCAGGATTTCCTCTCCGTTTGCCTTGCAGTCTGCAACGGTAACTCTCGGCGTTGCCGCTGCCACCTTGATAAAACCATGCTTCATTTTTTCTTCCTCCCGAGTTTTATCGCTTGCACTCTCTTATGATCCTCTTAAGATCTTCCACGGTAAAATTATAATTCTTATTGCAGAAATGGCAGTTCATCTCAATGTCCTTGCCTTCCTGGATCATCTCGTTAAGTTCTTTTCTTCCGATGCTGATCAGCGCTTTTTCCACACGCTCTCTGCAGCAGTTGCAATGAAACTGTGTGGGCAGTGTATCATTGATCTCTATGTCAAAGCCTTCCAGTACTTTTTCAAGAAGACTTTCCGGTGTGTGTCCCTGCTCCAGAAGATTGGTAACAGAATCGATCTTTGATACGTTTTCCTCAAGCTTTGCGATCACCTCTTCCTCTGCAAAAGGCATCAGCTGTACAATAAAGCCTCCCGCCTGACGGACTGTATTATCCTTATTCATCAGCACACCCAGTCCTACCGCAGACGGAACCTGCTCGCTGGTTGCAAAATAATAAGTGAGATCTTCTGCGATCTCGCTGGTCTGAAGAGCAACCTGTCCCACATATGGCTCTTTCAGTCCCATATCCTTGATCACATCCATAAAGCCTACGCCGACAGCTCCCGCAACATCCAGCTTGCCTTTGCTGTTTGCCGGGATACATACATCCGGATTCCCCACATAGCCCTTTACATTTCCGTGAGAATCTGCAGTTACTGTGATTCCCTGCAGTGGTCCTCCTGCATGGATCCGAAGTGTAAGGAGATCCTTTTCTCCTTTCATCATAGCTCCCATCATGGCACCGCCAGTAAGGAGACGTCCCAGTGCCGCTGTTGCCACCGGACTGGTGTTATGATTCTTTCTCGCTGTCTCCACCATATCGGTTGTAACAGCCGCAAATGCACGGATCTGGCTGTTTGCCGCTGTTGCTCTTACAATATAATCACTCATATAAAAAATTTCCTCCTTTATTTCTCGTCTGACGGAATTTCCTTTCCATGTTCTCTGGCCACAAAAGTCAGTCTTCCGCTGTCCGGCTTCGGTGCATCCTTGGTGTATGCGTCATAAACCGCCAGCGGGATCAGGCCTGCCTTTTCAAGAAGTTCCCTTACTTTCTCCGGATCATAGGCCTTCTGGTAATGAATTTCCTCGTCTCTCTCATAAAGACCATCTTCTCTCGGAAGAAACAGAGTCAGATCATACACATTGATCCCGGTCTCCTCATCAAATTCATTTTCCCAGATAAAGCTTCCCTCTTCCCGATTCTCTGCAATAGTCGTATTTCCAAGCATTTCCCGGTATTTATACGGGGTGTTCATATCAAATATGAAAATTCCATCCGGATCAAGATAATTGTTCACCAGTTTAAATACAGTAAGCAGATCATCCTCCTCTGTGATGTAATTCATACAGTCACAGACGCTGACGACAGCACGTACTGTTCCATAAAGTTCAAACTCCCGCATATCCTGTTCCAGATAAAGGATCTCATGACCGGATTCTGCACGTTTTTCCATGGCTTCGCCAAGCATTTCCTCAGAGTTATCCACACCGATCATATCATAACCGGACTCAGCCAGAAGCTCTGTCATCACTCCGGTCCCACAGCCAAGTTCCAGCACGATCCCGTCTTCAATTCCGTATTCTTTAAGACTTCCTATAAGATATTCCGCCCATTTTTCATATTCCACATTGTCCATGAAAATGTCATAAACTCTGGCGAAATCACTGTATGCTTCCATAAAAACCTCCAAATATTTTCCGGGCGTTCCATCGCCCGCAGCGTTCACATTATACCATGTCTTCCTGTATAAGTATACGCCTCTGACATAATATGACACAAAAAATCCGGGACCGCAGCCACAAAAGCTGTGATCCCGGAATTCTTATCTAACCGAATCTCCTGCTACTCCAGGCTTTACTGTACAGGCATATAGTATACGTCTGCAGCCTCACCGTGCCAGTAAAAGCTTGTTCCATCCTCTTCATATACATCACAGTCATACTGAGAAGAGAAGGTGAAACGGTTTCCTTCGTTATCCATCCATGCACCGTTTCCGTCCGGAACGATAACACGTGGTTTACCATCGGAGTTTCTGTAAATAGTTCTTGTCTCATCTGTGTTGCCAAGCTGCTCATCTGTAAATCCGCCATTTACGATAGCACCGGAGGAGCTGCTGTCAGTGGATGCAGTTCCATTGGAAGAACCATCAGATGTACTGCTTCCGTCTGTAGATGTTCCGTCAGATGCTGCACTTCCGTCTGTAGATGTGCTTCCGTCGGCAGCTGTAGTTCCATCTGCTGCTCCGTCAGAAGAAGCTGCTGCATTACCATCTGCAGATGCACTTCCGTCAGAGGAAGCTGCTGCATTACCTTTACCGGCAGTCTTGGCTGCGGAACCATTTGCCGCACTCTTCAGAGTGGAATCACCAAGGATCGCAAAGCTGTCGACAGACTCCTGAACCTTTTTCAGAGCATCCTCTTTTTTAACAGATGCCACAAGGCTGTAATACTCACTGTCATTTACAAAGTATTTATTGATAGCATATACATAACCGTCACTCTTGGTCGTATCCTTATATTTCACAGTATAGGAATAAATGTTGATTCCGTCTTTCTGATCTGCCTTGTAATCCTGGATCTCAAAATCGGTTCCATTTACCATGTTCTCTGCCTGTGTCATGGAAACTGCCATATCCTGGGAGTTCGGGATCACTGCGGATTCCAGATCTGCGCCGGATCCGTGAAGGATCAGGATCCTGCCCTGGTCCGGAGACTCGAAGCTTACCATATCTGTCTCGTCGGACTTGTTGGCCCAGGTTGCATCCGGAAGCTTGATCGCTACGGATTTATCCTTGGATGTATAGGTTGTATTCTGTGCGTCTGCTGCAACAGTCGGTGTAACCTTCGCTTTTTTCGCCGGTGTCGGAGTAGGAGTAGACTCCACAACCACGCTGTCCTCTTTTCCTCCTCCGAAACTACATGCCGTCATGACACCAGAAAGAGCAACAGTCATAGCTAAAAGTGCAATAAATTTTTTATTCTTCATAGTATCCTCCTCATAATCATCATCAGTCACAAAATGTGTCCGGAACATTCACTCCTGAACACACTCTTTGCTATAGTTTACGATTTTATTACAGCTTTGTCAATTGATTTCTCCCTGTACTTTATGAATATCCTGTAAGCAGATATCCTGCTCCGTACAGGATTTTTCTAACATTATAATTTTCCCAGATATACCTATCTTATTCTCTTCTTATGCTGATCCTGTATTTCCCGTTTTACGCCTTCATTACGAAAGTTCTGATTTATTCCCCACCAAGTAAGCCTCCTGTTTTAATGACAAATATCTCCTTGAATCTGTCCCCTCTTTTTTTTCTATAATTGTGTCTTTATTCATGTACACTCATGTTGTAAAGTATACCCAACCAAAAATATATGAAAAGAGGACATCCATACATCGATGTTTTCGGGAAAGGATCTATCACTATGGAAAAAGCAGTTCAGACATCTCAGAGAACTGACCAGGAGCTTTCATCTGTTCAGTTTCTCACCATTACAGCGGCATTTGTTGCACTGACTTATATCTTCACCGCATTTATTAATGTTAAGCTTCCGATCGCTGCCAACGGCGGACTGATCCACCTTGGAAATGTGCCGTTATTCATCGGTGCCATTTTATTCGGAAAGAAAACCGGAGCCATTGCCGGTGGGATCGGAATGGGGCTCTTTGACCTTCTCTCCGGCTGGACCCTGTGGGCACCATTTACTCTTATTATTGTAGGGATCATGGGCTTCACAGTAGGTAAGCTCACAGAGGATCACCGGCACCAGAACATCAAATGGTATGTGATCGCCATTGCCGCAGCCTGCGTGATCAAGGTTGCAGGATACTACATTGCAGAGGTTATCATCTACGGAAATCCACTGGCACCGGTATCTTCCATCCCGGGAAACCTGGTCCAGATCGGTGTTGCAGCTGTCATCGTTCTCGTAGTGATCACACCATTAAACCTTGCAGCAAGAAAAACCGGATTAAAAAAATAGCTGTAACAGCTGCCGTAATTTGCGGAAATAATATAAAGATCAAGAGGTGAGCTTATGTATAAGATCATGACACCGGGACCTACACAGGTCGCAGAAAATGTCCGTCTGGCAAGAAGCATGGAATGCACAAATCCGGATCTGGACGAAGATTTTGTCGAATTTTATAAAGAAACCTGCGAGAAGATCAGCACTCTTCTCCATACCTCCAACGAAACTCTCATCTTAAGCGGTGAGGGTATCCTTGGACTGGAGGCTGCCATTGCTTCCATGACTGAGCCCGGAGATAAGGTTCTTGTTCTGGACAATGGTATCTACGGAAAAGGCTTTGCCGATTTTGTTTCCATGTACGGAGGCAGACCGGAGCTTTATACCAGAGATTATCAGAACACTCTCAATGTAAAGGAACTGGAAGCCTTCCTTGCGGATAACCATAACTACAAATATGCAACCGTAGTACACGGCGATACTCCAAGCGGCATGCTCAACGATGTATCTGCCATCTGCCCGCTTCTTAAAAAATACGGGATCCTTACCGTTGTAGATTCTGTTTCCGCTTCCTTCGGCGAGCCTCTGAACATTGATGCATGCCAGATCGATATCATGTGCGGCGGATCACAGAAGGTGGTATCTGCACCTCCTGGACTTACCTTTGTTGTAGTCAGCAGCGATGCAAAGAAGGCAATGACTGAAAGAAAGACACCCATTGCTTCTTTCTACGCAAATCTCACAACCTTTGCACATTATTATGAAGAAAAATGGTTTCCATATACCATGCCGATCAGCGATATCTATGGTCTGCGGGCTGCTATTGACAACATTGCCGATGATCCCGGGATCCTTACACGCCACGCCAAAATCGCCGCAGCCTCCCGAAAGGCCATTACAGGAGCCGGCCTGAACCTTTACCTGCACAGCGGATATTCCAGTACAGTTACTGTTTTTGAAGTACCGGAGGGCACAACAGCCGAAGCGATCCTTGAGGGAGTAAAAAAAGACTACAACATTATGCTGGCAGGTTCCTTCGATGTCCTAGCTGGCAAAGTGATCCGCATCGGACATATGGGAAACAACGCTACATTCTATAATGTAAGAGAAGTTTTCGCAGCCCTAGACGGGACTTTACGCAGGCTTGGCGTTCCGCTTAAGGCTTCCATGGAGGATATCTTCTGCAAAAACATGCAGTAATTTCTGAGATTTCAATAGTAAAAAGCACTGTAAGATGAATCCAACTTTTCATCTCGCAGTGCTTTTTTATAATTCTTATAATATTTTTCTTTATTCTTTTACCGCACCGGATGTCATACCACCTACGATGTATTTCTGGCCGATCATGTAAACAATAATAACCGGGATACAGGTAAGTACGATATCAGCAAAAATATAGTTCCAGTAACTCTTGTTCTTTCCGAAGAACTGATATACAGCCATTGTCATCGGGAAGAGACGGCTCTTGCTTGACAGATACAAAGGTGTGAGGAAATCACTCCATACTGTCATGAACTGAAGGATAAAACATGTTACCATAGTTGGTTTCAGAAGCGGCATGATGATCTTGAAGAACAGGCTTAACGGGCCTGCGCCGTCGATAACAGCAGCCTCGTCCAGCTCAACCGGGACAGAGATTACGAAGTTACGGATGGTAAATACACAGAACGGAATCATTGCACTGGTAAATACCATGATAATGCCAACTCTTGTATCGTTCAGGTGCAGTGTACTGAGTACACGTACCAATGTTACATAGTTGACCGGGAAGAACAGTCCGCAAAGTACAAAGTAATACAGGAATACATTCAATTTTGTTCTCTTACGGCACATAACAAATGCAGCCATGGAGCAAAGTACAACACCAAGTGTTGTAGCGATCAGCGCATATGCAAAACTGTTCAGGAATCCCTGGATCAGGCTTCCTTTTTCAATAACCTCAGAGTAGTTGGAAAATACCCACTCTGTAGGAAGTGCCAGACTCATTCTGGCTGCCTCTGCTTTTGTCTTAAAAGAGTTGATCAATACCATATAAAATGGAAGCACTACACATAAGCAAAGCAGGATACATACAACATGTTTTAATAAATTCTGAATTCTTTTTTTTGCCATTACTGCTGTACCTCCTGTTTACTCAATGTCTTAACAATAAATACACCTATGATCGCTGTAATTACAAGAAGAACAGTATTCAATGCAGAAGACATTCCATACTGGCCTCTGGAATAGAGCTGGAATGCATAAGTTGTAAGAACCTCTGTTGCATGTCCAGGGCCACCGTTTGTAAGTACATAAACAATATCGAATACTTTCAGACCATATGTAATACCAAATACAAGGTTGATCATGATAGCACCACTCAGCATCGGAAGTGTTACATACCGAAGTCTCTGCCAGAAGTTTGCACCATCGATCTGCGCAGCCTCATAATAAGATTTCGGAATCGTATTCAGACCTGCAAGAAAGATAGTCATAACATAACCAATACCTCGCCATGCATCTACACCATAGATGGATTTCCATACAATAGCCAGATCAGACAGCCATTTCTGTTTGAAAATTCCAAGATGGAATGCATCAAGAAGTGTGTTTAAAAGTCCGTTATTATAATTCAGGATGGATTTAAATACAAGACCAATGATTACAAAAGGCAGAATAGACGGCAGGTAGAGCAATGTTCTGTAAAGCCCTTTGCCTTTAAGTCCCTCCTGAAGCATAATCGCGATCAGAAGAGCCGGGATCAGCTTAACGATGTTGGAAATGATAGTAAACTTCAATGTATTGCCAATACCGCTCAGATAAGACTTATCTGATGTAAAAATCTCAGCAAAATTCTGCAGTCCCACAAAATGAGTACCATTAAGAACACTTCTGGAGTTCCAGTCTGTAAAGGAGTAACCAACACCCATTACACTGGGAAGCAGGAAAAAAATGATATATAATGCCAACGGCAGTATCAGAAACCACTGTGGATAGATTCTCTTCTTATTCACAGAAAGCACCTCCTGTTTTAAGTTAAAACAGAGCCGGCAAATACCGGCTCTGCCTTCGGGTCAACTAGTTTTAAGTTCTGTTATTTATTTCCAGTTCTCGTCGCCTACAGTTTTTGCTGCCTCAGCACGGTTGGTATCCATGTTCTTAAGAACATCGTTTGCTTCCATCTCGCCCTGGCAGAATGCAACCATATCCTGACCAAACTGTGTCCAGTAATCGTTTGTATATTTTGTACCTGTCTGAAGTGTTACAACAGCCTTCTTGTCATCCGGAACTGTTTTAAGGAACTCCTGCTCCTCCGGCAGCCAGTGCTGCTCAAGCTTGTCATCGTTAACGTCAAGGTTTGTGTATGCCGGAGAGTTGTCAAGAATTTCCTGAAGGCTCTCTGTTGTTGTAACGAAGTTGAAAAACTCTTTTACAAGATCCTCATGCTCTGTTCCCTTGTAACCAAACATTGTCGGGCCGGAGTTGCTGCTTGGATACCAGGTATTGTCGCCAAGTGGCTCAAGGAACATTCCAAACTCATCAGATGTGCCTGTGTCTTCCTGGATCTGTTTGATGAAACTGGAATTTGCAAGTGCCATTGCACAGTTTCTGTCACCAAATTCGTTGGACATGTTTGTACTGTCTGTTCCGATCCAGTCTTCTCCGAAGTATCCTGCATCAGAGAGTTCTTTGAACTCATTCAGAACTTCAAGCATCTTCTCGTTATCTGCAAATGTTGCTTTGTTTTCATTTAATTCGTCATATAGACCAGGTGTTGCTTCTTCATAAACGCCGCCGATCTGGAAAAATGCCAGCTGATGCTGCCATCCATCTGCACCAGGCATGAACCAAGGTGTGATTCCTGCATCCTGGATCTTACCGCAGAGTTCTTTCAGCTCATCATATGTTGTCGGTACTTCCCAGCCGTTCTCTTCGAACAGTGTCTTGTTGTAAACCATTACATACTCCGGAGATGCGTTCCAGATCTGAAGTCCGTACAGTTTGTCATTGTATACGCAGGACTCTTTTCTTGTCTCCGGCATAACATTCTCCCAGGAAGCTCCTGTAAAGTCGATGCAGTATTTCTCAGGATCAACGATGGTAGATTCAATTGCAAACGGGTTGGACTGGATCCAGAAGATATCTGCACAGGAATCTGTAGCAAGTTTGGACTGAAGAAGATCTGAATACTGATCAGCCGGAATCGTCTGAAGGTCTACGGTAACATCGTAGGTATCCTCAAAACGTTTAATTGTCTCATCGTAACGATTGTCCATCCATCCTGCTGAAACCAGGATGCTGAGCTCCTCGCCTGCGAAATCGCTCTTCTCATCCGCTGCAGATACGTTCACTGCAAGTCCTGTCGTCATGGAAGCGATCATTGCTGCTGCACAGGCTACTGCCAGAAATCTCTTTCTTTTCATTAATGTTTCCTCCTTTTTTTGAACTGATTTTTCGTTCTCTCTTGATGATATTAGTTTATCATCTGATCATTTTAAAAGCCATGGATATTCCTGCCCTGTATTTGTACTTTTTTCACAGTTCATTATACTTTTTTCATATTTTCCGTAACTATACACAAGTTTCTATTGACATTTTCAAGCACTATTTCAGAATTACATTTTTACGGTTTGTACTTTTTTTACAAATGTGCTATACTTTTAGCCAATGTTTTGCACGACCATTTCACACACAGGGGGCTTACCAATATGAAAACACGCAGTCTGCAGTCCAAACTTTTTATCGCCTATCTTGGCATGGCCTGCCTGATCCTTTTTTCTTTTGCCATATTCTTTTATGTTTTTGCATCCGGGCAGCTGAAGAAAAGCCAGATCAGTGCCATGAGCACCTTAAATTCCACATTTCAGTCCCAGGTAGACTCTGCAATCCAGAATCTTGACACTGTATCTGTAAACATCAATTACAGCAACATGTCGAAATCCGTTCTCGACCAGAAATTTGACCTTAATATTTCCGATGAAATGCTTTCTGCCATGTCCGATCTTTTTATCTCCTTAAGCGGCACCGAATTGAAAGCTGATCAGGTAAATCTTTATGATTTCTCCGGATATGTGCTCCAGGCCGGCCTTTCCACCATGGTCAAAAAAAGCGACGACTCTCATAATGAATGGATCCAGAAAGCCCGTGAAGCCAACGGAAAAAAAGTCCTGACAGCTCCTTACAGCACTTACGTCTATTCCAAATCTGCCCGTTATCCCCAGTGGTTCATCTCCCTGTACCGCTCCTTCACCAACCAGTACGGCCGTGGTGTCGGCGTGATTGAAACCGCCAAACAATGTAAATCCATCTTTAAGAGCATCATTTCCTATGAGAAAAAAAATCACGGAAACGCTGCCAGTGTCTATGTTTTCAATGATTCCGGCGATCTTATCTATCCTTATGATATCACAGCCGACGATGCCAATGATATTTCAAAATATTACAAACTTACTGATTCTGACCAGGATACCCTTACCGTACAGAGTCCCGTCACAGATCAGAAAGAATACGTCTCCAGACTGAATTCCGCATATACAGGCTACACTTATCTGACTATCCAGCCGGAATCTGTGATCCTTGCCCCTGTATACAAAATGCTGAAGATCCTTCTGGCTGTTGTTGCTGCTTTTCTTGCCGCAGCAGTAATCGTTTCCTACAGGCTTTCCCGCTCTGTAGTAAAACCGGTGAAACACCTGAAGCACATTATCCAACGTATGGAACTGGACACTCTCGGCCAGGAAAAAGTCACTTCCTATCCGGTTTCCGTCAATGAACTGGAAGAACTGTATCAGGCATTCCAGCTGATGAGCGATAACCTAAAAGATTCCATGACTCAGCTTAACGAAGCCAAGGAGCAAGAAATGAAAGCACGCAGCATGGCTTTGCAGAGTCAGATTAATCCTCATTTTTATTACAACTCTCTTTCCAGCATTATGGTGCTTGCAGAAAACGGAGATACGGATACCGTGGAAAAAATGTGCCGCAATCTTTCCAGGATCATGCGTTATATTACCAATACTGCTGAAACAACTGTAACACTCCGCGAAGAGCTTGATTATGTCCAGAAATATCTCTACTGCATGAAGGTCCGCTACCAGTCCAGTCTGAATTATTCCATTGATGTGGATGAATCTCTTCTGGATCAGCCGGTTCCGAAGCTGATCATCCAGCCTATTGTGGAAAACGCTATCAAATATGGTTCTGACTGCGAACCGCCATGGACTATCACAATCAGCAGTACAATAAACCAAAACAGCTGGCAGATCGATGTTACAGACACCGGACCGGGATTCACTGAAAAAGCCAAGAAAAAAATAAATTCAGATATCATGAATGCCATTCGAAATCCCGGCATGCCTGCTTTGAAGATCAACGGTCTTGGCACTGTCAATGTATTTCTCCGCTGGAAACTCTTCTGCAAAGATGACATCATTTTCAGGTATGGAAATACAGCGGACGGCCACGGAATTGTTTCTATTGGACGGTATTTTCAGACAGATGCGGAGGACTAATACTATGAACTATACTGTTATTGTGGCAGAAGATGAAGAACTTCTTCTGAATAATCTGGTACATAAGATTGAAAAAGCAGATCCTGATTTTCAGGTGATCGGCACAGCACAGACAGGTGCACAGGCCCTCTCGCTGGTGGAACAGATGAGCCCGGATGTGGTATTTACGGATATCAAGATGCCCGTCATGGACGGAATCACCCTGCTCACCAGGATCCGTGATCAGTTTCCCTTTACGAAATTTGTGATCACCAGCGGATTTTCTGATTTTGAATACGCAAAAAAAGCCATCACGCTGAAGGTTTCTGATTACCTTCTGAAGCCTGTAGATCCGGACGAACTCCAAAATGTTCTCCTTAAGATCAAACAGGAACTTCAGATCAAACGTGATGACTACGAAACCGTATTCGCCCCAGGTGCTTCCTGCATGTCACCGGGACAGATTGCAGAGCTTCTCAAGAACTTCATGGTACAGAATTATGCAGAGGATATCAACCTGAACCTGATTGCAGGAACCATGAACTACAGTCCCAGCTACCTGACCAAAATCTTCTGTCAGGTCTATGACTGCACCCCTACCAAATATCTGATCAATCTCCGGATGAGCCATGCACAGAAGCTGCTGATCCATGAGCCTTCCCTTTCTGTAAAACAGATCGGTGAAATGTGCGGCTATCACGACCAGGGATATTTCAGCAGGATCTTTAAGAAACATACAGGGAAAAGCCCTCTGGAATATAAAGATGAGGGAGAGCGCCAGCAGATCAGTTAATAAATTTTCCAGGTATATATAAACAAAAAAGTCATTTCACGACGTCCGGTTATGCTCTGTTCCCAAAGCATCCGGCTTCTGAAATGACTTTTTATATTTTATTTCACAACTTCATACATATACAATTCATGAAGAGCTCTCGTCGCCGCAATATATCTCGCCCGCTCCACGATCGGACTTCGGTCTTCCCCAGGAAATACAGAAAATACTTGATCAAACTCCAGCCCCTTTGCCATGTAGAATGTTGTGACAGTCAGGCCTTTTTGGAAGTTTGTGCTGTCTCTGTGAAGAAGGGACAAACGCTCCTTGGTATCAAAGCCTTCTGCTTCCAGCTTCTCCTTCAGAATGTAGTAAGTTTCCCTTGCTTCATCTGCAGTTCTTGCGATCACTGCTGCTGTTTCATATGAAATAATATCTTCAACACCTTCATCTGCATTCTCAGCTATGACTGCCTGCTTCGCAAGCCGCAGCTCTCTCACTACGCTCTCCAGTGCCTCCTCAAGCCCCGGAAATTCTTTTTCCACAACAGGTTTTCCATGACGTTCAAAAAGCTCCACTTCCGTAATTCCCGCCAGTTTATTGGCATAAGACGCAATCTCAACAGTATTACGGTAGCTCTTGTTCATCACGATCCTGCGTATATCTTTTCCAAAGATCTTAGGCAGAAATGTCAGCACATCCTGTTGCTCGCCGTCCATAGTCTGTTCTCTGTCCCCAAGAATAGTCATCCTGCATTTAAAGAGTCTCTGAATGATCAGATACTGGATCATGGAATAATCCTGCATCTCATCCACGATCAGATGGCGCACACCGGAATCCTCCTGCTGAGTTTCCAGCCGATATTTCAGATACAAAACCGGATACACATCCTCATAGCGCAGCTTTCTTTTTTCATACTGAACCTGTGGAAGAGAAGGAAAACCTTCCTGTCTCAGGAAACGGTTGTACAGCACATAGAGATCTCTTGTCTCATACATCCTGTAGAAACGGCTCTTCACAGCCTCCCTTTCCTCATCCGGAAGATCGAATCCCTTAAGAGTCTCCACCTCATCAATGAAATATTCTGCTACTGCATCCATTCTGGAAAGCAGCGGGATATCCATGAATTTAAAGTAAAAAAGCTCTATGATCTCCTGCTCTTTTTTGACCACGCCTCTGTGTTCCACATCACGGAAGTTCATAAGGCTGTCCTCAAGCTCCACCAGATATCCTTCCATACGATCCAGAAAATCCCGTGACAGTTTCTCTTTCAGAAGCTTTTCATCGCATAATCCTGCAATCTGACGCTCGATCAGATCATATCTGTCTTCACAGTCAGAAACAACATTTTTCAGTCTCTTGTATGCAAAAAGGTCAAAGCTCATCTCCCGGATATTCTCCTCGCCAAGCTCCGGCAGGATATGGGAAATATAGTCCGAGAACACCCCATTCGGTGAAAGCACCAGCACAGAAGAAGATTTCAGATTTTTCCTGTCATGATACAGGAGATAAGCGATCCTGTGCAGGGCAATGGAAGTCTTTCCGCTTCCTGCTGCTCCCTGGATCACCATGATACGATCCGAAGTGTTTCGGATGATCGCATTCTGCTCCTTCTGGATCGTGCGGATAATATTCTTCAGCTGTACATCACCGTTGCTTCCAAGCTCTGCCTTCAGGATCTCATCGTCGATCTTCACATCACTCTCAAACTCATAGATCATTTTTCCACCGCGGATCTTGTACTGCCACTTGGCAGCAATATCCCCGTGGATCTCGCCAAGCGGAGCCTGGTAGGAAGCCGGTCCCTTGTCAAAATCATAGAACAGTCCGGACACAGGTGCTCTCCAGTCATAGATCAACGGAAGTCCGCCGTTCTCCTCAGCCAGGTTCGCAATTCCGATATAAAATATCTCCGGCTCATCTTCTCCTTCATAGCAGAAATCCACCCTTCCGAAAAACGGTGAATCCATCATCTTCCTGAATCTCCGACGCAGTTCGATCTTCTCATTGCTGGCATTGATCTCATGGAGAAGTGCCTGCTGGTTATCAAAATTCTCATATCCGTACTGGTCCATCTCTGTATAGTTTTCCCAGTAGTACTCATGCATACCTTCGATTTCTTTCTGCCCGACCTCTATGGATTCATCCAGCTGTGCGATCCTGTGCTTCAATGTCTCTGTCACATGTGAAAGGTATTCACGTCCGTTTTTTACCGCTGCCATAAGCCTTAATCCACCACTACAGCAGTTCCACTTGCTGTTACCATCAGCATTCCATTATCTGCACCAAGCACTTCGTAGTCAATATCCACACCGATCACTGCATTAGCTCCCATTGCACCTGCACGCTGCTCCAGCTCTGCCAGGGCTTCTCCTCTGGCTTTCTGAAGTTCTTCCTCATAACCAGCGCTTCTGCCGCCAAAGAAATTCCGAAGACCTGCTCCAAGATCTTTCATGAAATTTACTCCTGTGATCACTTCTCCGAATGCGATTCCTTTATATTCACGGATTGCTCTTCCCTCTACAGATGGCGTTGTTGTTATGATCATGGTAAAATCCTCCCGTTTCTGTTGTTTTTTCTCAGG
Source organism: Blautia sp. RTP21359st1_E11_RTP21359_211015 (assembly GCF_040910705.1). Taxonomy (NCBI): domain Bacteria; kingdom Bacillati; phylum Bacillota; class Clostridia; order Lachnospirales; family Lachnospiraceae; genus Blautia; species Blautia sp. RTP21359st1_E11_RTP21359_211015. Next base: position 16,822 of record NZ_JBDGAB010000024.1, on the reverse strand, counting down.
CATAAAAATGCCTTATTACAGAATTATACCCGAAAGCCGTCACGATGTATAGAGTAAAAAAAGGCTGCCCAAAGAGATGCCAGGCACCTTTTCAGACAGTCTTTCCTTATTATCGCTTATTTATTTTACAACTTCAGTCACATAGGAAACTTCTTCCATTCCCGGATAACTTCCCTGACGCCCGCCAACAGTCAGAGTTCCTGTTTTATCATCCCAGGTAAGCTCTGTTGTTGCATAAGCACCGTTTTCAAAATTGTAGTTATTTCCCTCATCCTCATAAATAGTGAACTTGCAGTCTTCACCTGGATATACCATAAGTTTCACCGACTCCTCAGGTTTCTGGGAAGCATATACAAGTCCCTCTGTAACAGGAAGGATACTTCCTGCTTTTACAAAGATCGGCATCCGGTCGATCGGAGCATCTACGGTTACGTACTGGCCGCCTTCATACTCCTTGTTTGTCCAGTAATCGTACCATTTCGTACCTGCCGGGAGATAGCATTTCCATGTTTTCTCTCTATGGAGCTCAGTACTCTCCGGTCCGTAATACATCGGCTCTGTAACAGCACAGATCAGAAGGGACGGTCCGAACATAAACTCATTCTCAACCTTGCGTGCTTCTTTATCCTCCGGGAAGTCAAAGAGAAGGCTTCTCATAATCGTATAATCATTAAAATGTACATCACCTGCAAGGGAATAAATATACGGCATCAGATGATAACGGAGCTTGATAAACTTCTCGATGGCATCATAGAACATGGTTCCTTTTTCACCAAAGTTCCAGATTTCTCTTGGTGTATCAGTTCCATGGGAACGGAACATCGGAAGGAAGGTTCCCATCTCCAGCCATCTTGTATACAGCTCACAGTATCCTTTATCCTTCACACCTTCGTTATATTTGCCCTGCCAGAACCATTTCGGCTCCGGATCTGTGTTGCAGCCGCATCCACGGTTCTGCCACTTATCAGCAACTGTAAAGAAAGCGCCGATATCCAGTGTCCAGTATGGATATCCACTCAGTCCCATATTCAGGCCTTCCACGATCTGTGTCTTAAGATTATCCCAGGATGCACAGGTATCGCCTGACCACAGCATTGCAGAATATTTCTGGCCGGAAGCATAGCCGGAACGTGTCAGGTTAAGAACTCGTTTCTCTTCTGTAGTTTTTCTCTGATTCTCATAAATTCCCTTTGCATGCATCAGTGCAAAAGCATTGGCAACAGCAGGATCCAGATATTTCTTGTGCTCACCGCCGACAAGCTCATATCTTTCCCATGGCTCTCTCTTTGCTGCACCACTCCAGTCAGGACCGGAAAACGGTTCTGTGGAATCGCACCACCAGGAATCAAAGCCCTGGTCAAAAAGTCCTTCCTGTGCCTGTTTCCAGTACATTTCTCTCGCTTCTTCATTAAAAGCATCATAAGTCGCATAATCATAAAGAAGATGACCAGTCTTAAAAAACTCTGTATGGTTCTTGCCGCCTGCATTCATATTCGGCCATACGGAAACCATGGTATGGGCATTCAGTTTGTGGATTTCCTCCGCACATTCTTTCATATCTCCGTAACGCTTCTGATCCAGGATCTTCTCGCCCCAGTTTCCAGGATTCCAGGTATTCCAGTCCTGTACCACACAGTCAAGCGGAACCCCAATCTCACGGTAGTGGCGAACAATCTCAAGAAGCTCTTTTGCCGTGTAATACTGCTCTTTGGACTGTACATAGCCATAAGCCCATTTCGGCAGCATCTGCGCCTTGCCTGTAAGATAACGGTAATCATGGATGATCTCATCCATAGTATGACCGCCCATAAAATAATAATCGATCTGATCTACAGTATCCAGAAACAGATAGGAATCTTTCAGATCATCATTAAAAGTCATAAGTGAACAGCAGTCAACAAGAATTCCATATCCTTCTGTGGAAACCAGAACAGGCATCGGGATACGCATGTTATGCTGATATAAGTACTGGCAGTGACCTCTGTAATTGTAAATACCTTCCTCTGCCTGGCCAAGCCCATGGATTTCCTCATCCTCTTTCCATGTGAAGAACAGTTTTCCACGATATGCTGTTCTTACTTTCTCAGCTTTCAGATTCTGGATAAAATTCCTCTCACCGTCAACTGTCTTTACACGGTTGATGATCGGCTCCTCATCGCCTGTATTATAGTGGATCACATCTGTTTCAGTCAGTTCCGGTTTCTTCTGGGAAAGCCACTTGCTTCCGTCTGCATGCTTCCAGATGATATCACCGGATGCAGTGTTGATCTCTGCACAAACTTTCACAGTTTTCACAATGATACTTCCTGCATTTTCCTCTGCTGAAAAATCAACCTCAGGATATTCTTTTTTCTCAATGATCAGGGAGTCCTGTGCCTCTTTGATCTCTTTTCCGGAAACGATCATGCGGATGATCTCCTCTGTCACCGGAACCACCCGGTATGTCAGCTTTCCTGCTTCAAACTGTACATAGCTATCTGTTTTAACCATAATTTCCCTTCTCCTTATCTGTCCGGTAAATCAGACATTAATATTCCGTTTCTGATATCGGAGCCTTTCTAATAAAAAAGCTCCGATATCAGGACAAAATTTCTTACTTTTATCCTAACATCGAAGCCTGATTTCCGTCTATGACTTATCCGCTCATGAATTTTAACTATTTTTACTGTTTCTTCTGCTTCTCATCTTTCGGCGGTTTCCCCACGTGTTTTTTGTAAAGTCTGTAAAAATTGGAAATATTATTAAATCCGCATTCCATGGCGATTTCCGTAACATTTTTATCTGTTTCCCGAAGAAGCTCACGCGCATGGTTGATCCTCATCCTTGTGACATAATCGCTGAAACTGATATTTGTCACCTTACGGAAATAAGAAGAAAAATAGTTGGAACTCATATATACGGAAGAAGCAACTTCTTCCAGAGTGATCTTCTCACAGTAATGATCATCTATGTAATTAAAAGCCTGCTCAAGACGCTTCATTGCATTTTTCTTCTCACGGAGCATTTCCCCTGACTTGCTCTCATCCTGATAAGCCCGGATCAGCATGGTAAGGATGCGAAGTACATTCGCCTTGATCATCAGCGGATAGCCTTCTTTTTTCTGCTGCCATTCGTGATAGATCTCCCAGATACTGGAACGGATCTCTCCGCTTACCTCTTCTTCCCTGCCGATACGGTTCTTAAAATTACTTCCTCTCTCAACAAAAGGCTTCAGATATTCCGTATCAAAAATACTCAGCTTTTCGGCCACGAATTCCGGTGAAAAGATCATCACAAGAAGCTTCATGTCTCCACCGATCAGCTTCCATCCATGAGGCTCCACATTATTGAAGATGATGATGTCATCTTCTTCCATTGTATATTCCTGCCCGTTTACAAAATAATTTCCCTTGCCCCCCAACACACAGGTGATCTCGAAATAGCTGTGCCAGTGATAACTTCCAGGCCGACTGTTCTCCGGTGTCAGTTCCACCTCTGAAATCTGAAAAGGAAATTCTTTGTCAAGGGGTATGTTGTCTCTCTCTAATCGCAAATTCTGCCTCCTGTAAACGCAGACACTGTCATCGCATCAGCTGTTTCCGGCAGGACCGGCAGCCTTTCCAGTGTCTTCTTACGCTCACAATATTATAGCAGATATTATTTTTCCATGCAATCTGTGATAGTTCGTTCTAACTCTTCCAGCTGATCTTCGTGCTTCCCATGGACAGCAATGCGGAAATAATCATTACCCTGAATTCCTTTTATCATATAGTAATCGCTGTCAATCTTAAAAAACGGCTGTTTCAGCATATCAAGATATGTGAATCCACCCAATGGTCTCAGCTTCAGAATGAATTCCCGCTCTACCGGTTCATCCAGAAGATAATCCCAGGCAAACCAGCCGGATTCTGCACATTTTTCCCTGGAAGGCTGTTTTCCTATTATTTTCATAATCGTGTATTCCCCTTTCCTTTACAGGCAGATTTCCCGTGGATCTGCTGTCTGCCCTATATGACTGATTCCTGTGATCGTTCTTCGTAATACATCCGTATAAATTTGCTCTGTAACTTGCCTGCTAAATATTCCGTGCCACAGATGCTGCTATTTCCTTCGCAGCTCCTAAAAATTCCTTTATATCCTTCTCCTCCGTAAACCACGAAACACTTACTCTCACAGTTCCGCCCTCTTCTGTTCCCATTGCCTTATGGATCAATGGCGAACAGTGAAGCCCTGAACGGACAATGATCCCATATCCGCTTTCCAGAATATACGCGGCATCCGAAGCTTTCAGTCCCTGAAAATTCAGGCTCATCACAGGTCCTCTGCATACGTCATGGTTTCCGTAGCTCCTTACACCCTCTATCTGTTCCAGACCACAATAAAGCATTTCCATCAGACGAGCTTCTTTTTCCATAATTGCCGCAAGTCCTGTCTGCTCAATAAACTCCGCCCCAGCCAGAAGTCCTGTGATTCCCGGCATGTTCTGAGTTCCTACCTCATACTCATAATCTTTGTTCTCGTAGGTAAGCTGTGCGCTGTTTCTTCCGGTTCCCCCATATTTCAGAGGCTTCAGCTCAATTCCGCTCCTGACATAAAATCCGCCGGTTCCCTGAATTCCCATCAGACTTTTGTGGCCTGTAAAAATAAGCGCATCTGCTTCCCATTTATCTGCATCAACAGGGATACAGCCAGCACTCTGCGACACATCCACGATCAGGATCAGTCCATGTCTCTTTACAAATTCCCGGATCATCTCCATATCCTGCACACAGCCTGTCACGTTGGAACAGTGGTTCACGATCAGCACACGGCTGTCCGGTCGTACTGCTGTTTCCAGGGCTTCTTCCGTCACTGTCCCGTTTATCGTACACTTCACTGCCAGCACCGGATGTTCTCTCAGCTGTTCCAGATTATATACCGGACGTAGCACACTGTTATGCTCTGTCTGCGTTATCAGGATGCTACTGCCTTTTTCACCGTAGTCCAGCCCCCCAAGGACTGTATTCATGCTTTCTGTTGCCCCTGATGTAAAAAATATTCTCTCTGTTTCCCTGATTCCAAGGAGCTGTCCCAGTTTTTCCCGGCAAAGTACTTCCACATCTTTTTTCATGATCGAGCTGCCGCCCCGGAACTGCGAAGCAGGCGTGCCGCTAAGGCACGCCTGCACAGCTTCCAAAACAGCAGGGGGCTTCGGCCAGGAAGTTGCCCCGTTGTTCAGATATATCATCCAATCATCCTTCCAGAATATTGAAGTTCATAATTTTTGCAATCTTCTTGATCATCTTTGTGTAATCACCGAAGATCAGCACCTGATGATGTCCGAATCCTGCAAGATTGTGCATGAATTCTCTTGCATCGTCCATCTGGATGTAGTAGAACGGACTGCAGTATGTATCTGCATATTCAGAACGGATAACCTTGCCTTTCTTGATGCACATGGTATCGCCTGCCGGATTGAAACGTCCAAGTGTGATATAATCATCATCGTTCTCTGTGAAGTCAACCTGCAGTTTTCCACCGAATCCCTGGCCTGTGAATGCCCAGAGTTTGTATGCCAGCGGTTTTGTTCCATAACCGTTCATCTGAAGAGCCGGTACTGCATGGTGGATGCGGAGAAGCTCGTCTGTCTCGTGGTTCGGGTTACCCATGAATGCCGGACGTTTTCCGGCATACTGCATGATCAGCATGGCCATCAATGCGTTAAGGTCTTCCTCACATCCGCTTGGAATTCCCTCGTCTTTCATGATGGAATGACACATACATGGTGTGAATTTACGGTTCTGCGGGATTTCTGTTGTACAGAGCTCATGACATGCGGTTGAGAAAGCGTTGCAGTCATAAATATCCATCATCTTTTTGGCAGCCAGATAATATTTCACGTCATTGATAAACCAGTCTGTGTTTACCTGTGTATCAGTAGATCCAGCAATGATCTTATCTGCAATCGGCTTTGCTTCCTCATCTGTGATCTCATCCATATATTTGAAAATGGATGTAAATGGAAGCTTCACCACTTCAACTCCGTAACGCTGACGAAGGATCTCCGGATCGCGGATCAGACTCTGAATTCCGAATGTAGGCTGAGATCCTGCTGTCAGTACAAGCGCCCTTGTATTGCGAACTGCTTTTCTTACCCAGAGAATATGCATGATCTCATTCACATCCTGAAGATCCATACATACATATGCCTCTACTCCGATGGAACGGCAGTATGCTGCAAAATCAATTCCTTCGTTTCCGTTCTGCCAGATAACGACCGGCTTTCCGAAACGCTCAAGCTTAGGAATTCTCCATCCCATGCAGAGGAAGCAATCGATCTCATCAACATCCTCTCCGATTTTTGCAAAAAGGTCTTTATCTACAACAAAAGACTCATTATAGCGGACATCCACAGGCTCCGTGAATTCTACCTCATCAATAACCCCTTGTAATCCCTTAACTGAATTTTTGAATGCCTCATCAGCTGCTTTTGTCTCAGCTTCAACAGTCATATCCTCTTTATGTCCGGCACGACATGGTCCCTCCCAGAAATGTGTATGTGTCAGACATCCAACCAACGGTTTTACTACAAGTTTCATATCCATTGCTTTCTGTTTCATAATAAAAATACCTCTCTTCTCTTTAACATTCCGCATTTTCCAGTTTGTAGTTTTTCCACACACTCGATATATCCTATTATACTGTATGAAGCATGGAATTCCTCTTTATTCTTCCGAACAGACTGTACTTTCTTACGATTTTGTGCTATTTTCATATAATTTATATTATTATTCCCATCATTTTTATATGAATTATACAATATTTATTCACCACATTAACCTGAAAAAAATCCGCAAAAAAAAGCACCGGAAACGTGGCCGATCCGTTTTTCGGATGGAAGTACATTTCCGGTGCTGTAATCCTGCCCAATACTCAGGTTATCTTATGCCTGTGCCTCTTTCAGCAAAGCAGACATTCGGAATCCGCTTCGCTACTTCCTCATGAACAAAAACAGGATTATGCCTGTTTTTGTTCAAACTGACTGTTATACAGATCCGCATAGAAGCCCTTCCGTGCCAGCAGCTCTTCATGATCTCCCTGCTCAATGATATCTCCGTCCTTCATCACCAGGATCAGATCTGCATCCTTAATGGTAGAAAGTCTGTGGGCGATAACAAAGCTGGTTCTGCCCTTCATCAGGTTATCCATAGCCTTCTGGATCTGCATTTCTGTTCTTGTATCAACGGAAGATGTGGCCTCATCCAGAATCAGGATCTTATTGTCTGCCAGAATTGCTCTTGCAATGGTAAGCAACTGCTTCTGCCCCTGAGAAACATTACTGGTCTCCTCATCCAGGACCATCTGATAGCCGCCGGGCTGCTGCATGATAAAGTTGTGGATATGGGCCGCTTTTGCTGCTGCGATCACCTCTTCATCCGTTGCGTCCAGTCTTCCGTAGCGGATATTTTCCATAATGGTTCCGGAAAACAGCCAAGTGTCCTGCAACACCATTCCGAACATCTCACGGAGATTGCTGCGGTTGAAGTTCCGGATATCATGTCCGTCAACCTTGATGCTTCCGCCATTTACATCATAAAAACGCATCAGCAGCTTTACGATCGTCGTTTTTCCTGCACCTGTAGGTCCTACAATGGCGATCTTCTGACCGTCATGCACATCTGCGGAAAAATCATTTACAATGATCTTATCCGGATTATAACCGAATCTCACATGCTCAAACTGTACATTTCCTTCCAGTCCCTCAATGGAATCCGGGTTCTCCGGCTGAAGTTCTTCCTCCGGCTCCTCAAGAAATTCAAATACCCGCTCAGAAGCTGCCGCCGAGGACTGCAGAAGGTTTGTAACCTGGGCGATCTGCTGGATCGGCTGTGTAAAGTTACGGATATACTGGAAGAAGGACTGGATATCTCCAACCTCGATAGTTCCTTTGATGGCAAAAATCCCTCCGAGAAGTGCCACCATCACATATCCCAGATTTCCCACAAACTGCATGATCGGCATCATCATTCCGGAAAAGAACTGTGACTTCCATGCAGACTCATAAAGCTTCTGGTTGTCATGCTCAAATTCCTTCAGCGCATCCTGCTCTTTGTTGAATACTCTTACCACATCATGGCCGCCGAAATTTTCCTCAACCTGACCATTTACTTTTCCCAGATACTCCTGCTGTGCCTGGAAATATTTCTGGGAGTGTTTCATTACTTTATTAATGATAAGCATGGAAACCGGCAGGATCAGCACTGCTGCCAGTGTCATCCACACGTTGATGGAAAGCATCATGATAAATACACCGATCAGTGTTGTTACGGATGTGATCAGCTGTGTCATGCTCTGGTTGATGCTCATCTGCAGGGTATCCACATCATTTGTCACCCTGGAAAGGATCTCACCGTTTGTTCTGCTCTCGAAATAATTCATTGGCAGACGGTTGATCTTCTTTGAAATATCCTTTCGGAGATTGTATGTAACATCATTGGAGATCCCCGTCATGACAAATCCCTGGATCAGGGAAAAGCATGCACTTGCCACATACAGTCCCAAAGTCCACAGAAGGATCATTCCGATCTTACCGAAATCAATACCGCCTGTACCGTTTACCTTAGCAACCAGACCATTGAACAGCTCTGTGGTAGCTTTTCCAAGTATCTTCGGGCCTGCAATATTAAACGCTGTACCTGCCACTGCAAAGATAAACATCAGGATAAAACGAAATTTATATCTGCCCATATAGCCAAAGAGCTTTTTCATGGAGTCTTTGAAGTCCTTGGCCTTCTCTGTTGGCTGCATTCCGTGTCCGCCCATCGGACCTCTTCTTCTCTGCTGACTCATGCCAATTCCTCCTCTGATAACTGACTCATGGCAATCTGGCGATATACCTCGCAGGACTTCATCAGCTCCTTATGGCTTCCGATCCCTGCCATATGTCCATCGTCCAGTACAAGGATCTTATCTGCATTTAAGATCGTACTGATACGCTGTGCCACGATAATGGTTGTTGCTTCTTTTGTATGTTCTTTCAGCGCTTTTCGAAGTGTGCTGTCTGTTTTGAAATCCAGTGCGGAAAAGCTGTCATCAAAGATAAAGATCTCCGGATCTTTTGCGATAGCTCTGGCAATGGAAAGCCTCTGCTTCTGTCCACCGGAAACATTGCTTCCTCCCTGTGCGATCGGAGTCTTATATCGCTCCGGCTTGGTGTCGATAAACTCCGTAGCCTGTGCAACCTCTGCTGCTTTTTTCACTGCATCTTCCGAAATCTCTGTCTTTCCGTAACGGATATTGGAATCAATGGTTCCTGAGAAAAGTACACCCTTCTGCGGAACATAACCGATCCTGTCACGGACATCCTTCTGTGTCATTTTCCGGACATCCACGCCATCCACTTTCACAGATCCTTCTGTTGCATCATAGAAACGCGGGATCAGATTGATCAGTGTACTCTTACCGCTTCCTGTACTTCCGATGATCGCTACTGTCTCACCTTTTTCTGCCTTGAAGGAAATGTCTGTGATAACATTCTCTCCTGCCTCCGGATATGCGAAGCTTACATGATCAAATTCTACAGTCCCCTTCACATCCTGGGAAGGCTGTACCGGATCCTCCGGATCCTGGACACTGACTTCTGTCTCAAGCACCTCGTTGATACGGCGTGCAGATACATTTGCTCTCGGCAGCATGATAGACATTGCTGTGATCATCAAAAATGACATGATGATCTGCATTGCATACTGGATAAACGCCATAACATCACCAACCTGCATGCTTCCGCTGTCTACTGCATAAGAACCGCTGTAGATGGTCAGTACGGAAACTGCGTTCATGATCAGCATCATCACCGGCATCATAAATGTCATACAACGGTTTACAAAGAGGTTTGTCTTCGTCAGAGTGATATTTGCATCCTCAAAACGCTCCTCCTCGTGTTTCTCCCGGCTGAATGCACGGATAACCGGAATACCGGTAAGGATTTCTCTTGTTACCAGGTTCAGCTTATCTACCATGGTCTGCAGGGCTGTAAATTTCGGCATTGCGATCCTGAACAGCATTGCCATAAATGCCATGATCAGTACAATGGCCACCCCAAGGATCCATGTCATGGAGGAATCTCTCTGAAGCACGCGGATCACACCACCGATTCCAAGGATCGGCGCGTAAAGCACGATACGGAACATCATAGCCATTACCTGCTGGATCTGCTGGATATCGTTCGTGCATCGTGTAATCAGGGATGCTGTTGAAAACTTATGGTACTCTCTGCTGGAAAAACCTATGACTTTGTTATAAACCAGCCCACGGAGATCATGTCCCATAGATGCAGCAACTCTGGATGAAAGAAATACCACACATACTGCAGCCATCATGGTGACCAGTGCCATCAGCACCATGCGGATACCTGTTGCTTTCATGTAATCCATCTGTATGGCATCCACATCTTCACCCATAGCTTCATATTCTGCACGAACATAGGAAACACCTGCCTGTGTGATGATGGATTCCTGCATCTTGTCGATCTTTTCTCCGACCTGGTCCTTCATAGCAGCCAAAGCCTCTGCCGGCATCTGAGAAAGAGCCGCCAGTGGATCCGTCCCTTCCGGGATTCCCATTTTTGCAAGAGCTGCCTTTGATTCCTCACTGTCGGACGTCAGAGTAGAAACGATCACCATCGGTTTGCCGAAGATATCGTTGAGTTCTTCTCTGTCTTCTTTGGAGATTTTATCCTTTAATACCAGATCATCTCCCTCTTCCTCATAAAATCCATCCACAGTTTTCGCATCATCCTCTTCCATAAACAGCTTCAGACTGTCCATAGACGTCTTTCTGATCTTCTCAGGAACACTGTCTTCAATACCGTTCTGCTGAATTCCCACATTAATGATATTTGATGTGTAATTCGGCAGAGACAGATCACAGTATGCCTGAAGAAAAAGAAGCGCAATGATGAGTACGATGTAACCTGCAGATCGTTTCAGATATTTCATCAGTTTAATCACGTTTCTGTTCCTTCCTTTCTGTCATTTCATCCGGATGAAGCTTTTCTATGGCTTCCTCCGGCTGGATCTTTTCGATATTTACAAGGATCTGCTCCAGAAATCTCCGAAGCAGGCACTGTTCCGCCTCACTGAAGCCTTCCATCATCACAGCCTCATTTTTATGGATCCGTTCCAGTGCTTTTGCCTTGATTTCCTTTCCCTTTTCTGTCATGTAGATCCTGGTCACACGCTGGTCCTTTTCATCCGGTTTCTTATAAAGAAAGCCTGCTTTCTCCAGTCTCTGTATCGATACATTTACCGTAGGCGGCTTGATATGCAGGATCTTTGCAATTTCCCGCTGACTCAGGCCATCCCTTCCGGACACAAGCCCCAGAACCGGTATCTGTCCCGGATAAATCCCAAGCTCCTGCATCTGACCAAAGCATTTCGTCATAAAATAACGGTCTACCTTCATAAACAGAGATAAAAAGCTGCTCTGCCTTTCTTTCTCATCTTCCTCCTTACAAAACACGCTGTCACTCCTCTCTCATCCGATCAGACACCTGCTCTTTGTTAATGATATACGAAGCAGTGATCTTCTTTTTTAATTAGTCGGCTAACTATATATAATATACATCTGCACAAAAAATGCAACTGGTTTTTGTGAATTTTACACTTTTTTAAGATTTACAGCTTCTTTAATTTCCACCTGAAATCTATTAATTAATTTGTCAAGCTAATTTATTTTCTGCTGTTTTTCCTATTTTTTTCGCAAAAAAAAATACCCGCTTCGTTTTTTTATTCGAAACGGGTACTTCTTTCTGTTCCTGATTTTCTTATACAAACTGATTCACAGTCGGATCATAAGCATAATCGATCATGTCAAGCTTATCCTCCAGTTCTTTCCGGTTAAGTCCTCTGTCCTCACAGAAGGCATCCAGGGATCTGTAAAAATCCCGCAGCTGTGTATTTACGTAACTTAAAAGCATTACCGGGTCCTTTGGTATCATAATCTGTTTCCATCCTTTTATCTGATATTTATCCAATATCCCAGATGCTGCTGGATAGCTGTCTGATCTGAAATATCAGATTTACTATCTTACCAATTTTATTTTTTGTCAAGAGCCAGTAAAAAATTTTTCAGGATTTTTTATTTCTTCAGTATCTGATAAAAATATTCCATTCCTTGTCCCCAAAAAAGAACTGCCTGGTTCCGATTTTCATCCTGAAATGGATTTCTATCAAAACCGACAGTTCTTTTCCTTGTCAATCTATCATAACTTTATGGAGTTATTTTTTACTTCGTGCTGACGGTAAACGCTCCGTCCTTCACATCCAGCACAATGGTATCTCCGGCATGTACATCACCGGAAAGGATCTTCTTGGCTGTCAGTGTCTCCACATAATTCTGGAGATAACGCTTCAGAGGACGTGCACCGTAAACCGGATCATAACCGTTATCCACTACCATCTGTTTGGCAGCATCTGTAAGCTCCAGAGAAAGCTCTTGGTCAGCCAGACGGTCGCTGAGCTCTTTGACCATAAGATCTACGATCTTACCTACATTATCCTTGGTCAGCGGCTTGAACATGATAATCTCATCCAGACGGTTCAGGAACTCCGGACGGAAGTGACCACGAAGATCATTCATAACCTGTTCCTGTGCGTCCGGTTTGATATCTCCCTTCTCGTCGATACCGTCAAGAAGGTACGGAGAACCAATGTTGGAAGTCATGATCAGGATCGTATTCTTAAAATCAACCGTACGTCCCTGTGAATCCGTGATACGTCCATCGTCCAGTACCTGCAGAAGTACATTGAATACATCCGGGTGAGCCTTCTCGATCTCATCAAAAAGAACAACACTGTACGGTTTTCTTCGAACGGCCTCTGTCAGCTGTCCGCCTTCCTCATATCCGACATATCCTGGAGGCGCTCCGATCAGACGGGACACGGAATATTTCTCCATGTACTCACTCATATCGATACGGACCATATTCTGCTCATCGTCAAACAGTGTGGCAGCCAGAGTCTTGGCAAGCTCTGTTTTACCAACACCGGTTGGTCCGAGGAACAGGAATGAACCGATTGGCTTTGTGGGATCCTTGATTCCGGCTTTGGAACGAAGGATCGCATCTGTTACAAGACGAACACCCTCATCCTGTCCTACTACACGTTTGTGCAGCTCATCCTCAAGGCCCAGCAGCTTGGTTCTCTCACCTTCTGTCAGCTTGGTTACCGGAATACCGGTCCATCTGGAAATGATACGTGCAATCTCATCATCTGTGACAGCCTCATGTACCAGGCTTCTGTCACTCTCCTTAACCTGCTTCTCCTCAATCTCCAGCTGCTGCTGAAGCTTCGGCAGCTCGCCATACTGCAACTCTGCTGCTTTCTCCAGATCGTAATTCTGTTTTGCTTTCTGGATCTGTTTATTGATATCCTCGATCTGCTCACGTAATTTCTGAAGCTTCTCTACGGAATGCTTCTCATTATCCCACTGAGCTTTCTGGGTATTAAAAGTATCTCTCAGCTCTGCAAGTTCTTTCTGCAGATCAGCCAGACGCTCTTTACTTAAGTTGTCAGTTTCTTTTTTCAGGGCAGACTCTTCAATCTCCAGCTGCATGATCTTACGTCTCTGCTCATCCAGCTCTGTCGGCATGGAATCCAGCTCCGTCTTGATCAGCGCACAGGCTTCATCAACAAGGTCGATGGCCTTATCCGGGAGAAAACGGTCTGTAATGTATCTGTGTGAAAGTGTGGCAGCTGCAACCAATGCACTGTCTGTGATCTTAACACCGTGGAATACCTCATATCGTTCCTTCAGGCCACGGAGAATGGAAATGGTATCTTCCACTGTCGGCTCATTTACCATAACCGGCTGGAAACGACGGGCAAGTGCAGCATCCTTCTCAATGTACTGTCGGTACTCATCCAGAGTTGTTGCACCGATACAGTGCAACTCACCTCTGGCAAGCATAGGCTTCAGCATGTTTCCTGCATCCATGGCGCCGTCTGTCTTACCTGCACCCACGATCAGATGAAGCTCATCGATAAACAGAATGATCTGTCCTTCGCTCTTCTTCACTTCCTCAAGTACCGCTTTCAGACGTTCCTCAAACTCACCACGATACTTGGCACCTGCAACCAGCGCACCCATATCCAGGGCAAAAATCTTCTTATTCTTAAGACCTTCCGGTACATCTCCTGCCACAATACGCTGTGCCAGTCCCTCGATGGCTGCTGTTTTACCAACGCCAGGCTCACCGATGAGAACCGGGTTGTTCTTGGTCTTACGGGAAAGGATACGAATAATATTCCGGATCTCCATATCACGTCCGATCACCGGATCAAGTTTCTGGTTCTTCGCCTTCTCCACAAGATCCTCACCGTATTTATTCAAAGTATCATAGGTTGCCTCCGGGTTGTCACTGACAACTCTCTGGTTTCCCCTGACTGTAGATAATGCCTGAAGAAAACGCTCTCTGGTGATTCCGAATTCATTGAATAGCTTCTTCATGCTCGGGCTTGGATTCTTCAGCATGGAAAGAAACAGATGCTCAACCGATACATACTCATCTCCCATAGCCTTCGCTTCGTCCTCTGCACTGACCAGTGCCTTGTTCAGATACTGACCAAAGTGAAGCTGTCCACCGGAAACCTTAACTTTGGCATCCAATGCTTTCTTTACTGTGTCAATAAAATATTCCTTCTGGATTTCCATCTTCTCGATCAGCTTGAGGATCAGGCTGTCCTCCTGTGTCAGCAAGGCATACAGAAGGTGTTCCTCTTCGATCTCCTGATTGCCATATTCATAAGCAATCTTTTCAAGATCCTGGACAGCCTGTACGGATTTCTGTGTAAATTTACTGATATTCATAGGCTTTCCTCCTATTCTATGAAAAGCATTTCCAATATTCGCATACCGGAAATGCTGTGCTTTTTTCTTGTTCTAGGAGAACTATAACACCATTTATTAGCACTGTCAAGAGGTGAGTGCTAATTTTTGTGTTATTTTTTTGCAACTGTAAAATGAAAAACTAATTTCTACATTTAGCCCTTTATGTTCTTTTGTTGGAAGGTGTTTCTTTACGAGCTCAAGTTTCAACTCCTTACTATACTGTTTCCTAGACATAAAAATATGCTCCTCATATGATAGATTTTTGGATATTTCCATTGTCTACCATATGGGGAGCATATCAATCCAACGGTTTTCAGTGCTTTTTTCATATTACTTTATTGAATATCCCTCACTCTGCCTATATAAGTGAAACTTAGCGAAACTTAAATTAAATCTCTTTCAGACAATTCAATTTGGATATTCACCAACTGTGGATTATTTCTCAGTGCACCAGTTTCCAACTTACCGCCTGCTGCCTTGCATCCACAAATCTCTTATAAATACCTTCCTGTTTCATTAATTGCTCATATGTTCCATGCTGTGCAATTCTTCCTTTTTCAACAACCACAATCTGGTCTGCATGTCTGACTGTTTTTAATCTGTGGGCAATCATAATAATCGTTTTTTCCTTTGTAAGTGCATCTACTGCATCCATGCGGTGGAGTTGACCGGCACACAGGGCGGCACCATCCGGGGTAATCTCTATGAGCTGGACTATCAGCAGCATTTCCGGCACGTCGTTGAAGCCTCCCAGCCGGTGAGCGTGAACCGGCTCTTTTATGAGCATGGAACCCGTGACATCCCGGATGGCCAGTATTTTGACGGAAGCCCTGACCGGGTGTTGGGAAATTTCCTGCGGTATGAGGCCCAGCCCCGGCGACTTCAAAGCCCACGTTACGGCTTTGCATGACAGCCGGATTGAAACCGAGGCCCGGCGCATCGTGGATAAGCTGAAAAATCTGTCCGCGCCCAACAGCCCCAACAAGACACATTTTATGGTGGAGATCTCACCGCACTTTGACGCACTGGCTTCCACCAAGGACAATGACCGGCTCTTTGCCATGCTGCCCTATAAGTCCCTGTGCTTTACCAGCATAAAAAACCGACACGGGGTATATGCCATGATTAACAAAGATGAGCGCCGTGATGTGAGTATTCGCAAGCCCCGGCCATCTATCCGCAAGCAGCTTGCCGACAGCAAACAGGCCACCAGCCCGAAAAAGGCGGCGGCCAGAACCAAGAAAAATGAATTGGAGGTATGAGGAATGATGCACTTTACCGTGGAAGAAGAAAATTTGATCTGTGTGTACCACAACGCAGACCGACGCAGGACGATAGGCAAGATCACCGCAGCCATGCCGGGTATGGACGGGGATATGTGGACGCTGGCCCAGCAGACCCTTTCCAAGCTGAAACGTATGACGGATTCTGACTATGACAGCCAGAAATTCTATTTCACAGACGAGAACGAATAAATAACAGCAGACGCCGGGCGCGGCGGCCATGTGGCCGCTTGCGTCCGGCGTCTTTTCTTTTTGCCTGTTCCTACGCATTTAGAACCCAGTATTGGCGGGGATAGGATAAAACACTCACATACCCCGCCGACTATGCGGGAAAAACCTTGAAATATAGGGCTTTTTAAGGCCCTAAATGCGTAGGTTGGTGCTTTGTTGCGATATGCTCCACGGTTACGGTATATTGTTCATATTCTGTTTTCGGGAATCTTTATGAAATCTTCAAAATTGCCCGGTATGCTATCCGTAGAATCAAAGAAAGGACTTGATTATATGGATATGATTTTGAAAACGACTGACCTCTGCAAAAATTTCAAGGGGCAAATGGCGGTAAACAATGTGTCACTGAACATCCGGCGCAACTCGGTTTATGGTCTGCTGGGACCGAATGGGGCTGGCAAATCCACGATCTTAAAAATGCTCACCGGCATTTTGCGCCCCACATCGGGAAGCATCGAGTT
>NZ_JBDGAB010000023.1:0-55483 GCF_040910705.1 Blautia sp. RTP21359st1_E11_RTP21359_211015 | reverse complement strand
GCCTTGGTGGGCCGTTACCTCACCAACTAGCTAATCCAACGCGGGTCCATCTTATACCACCGGAGTTTTTCACACCGAGCCATGCAGCTCTGTGCGCTTATGCGGTATTAGCAGTCATTTCTGACTGTTATCCCCCTGTATAAGGCAGGTTACCCACGCGTTACTCACCCGTCCGCCACTAGAAACAATCTAAATCTGCCGAAGCTTCAATAAAAGGTTTCCCGTTCGACTTGCATGTGTTAAGCACGCCGCCAGCGTTCATCCTGAGCCAGGATCAAACTCTCTGATAAAATGTTTGATTCGTTTACTCAAGACAACCGTTTGGCTATCTCTCGTTTTTACTGCTTTTGGTTTGTTTAAACCGTTCTTTAAATGTAAAGAAATTTTCGAGAATCGTATGTGTTTCACTGTTTAGTTATCAAGGTTTGTTGTGTCTGTCTCTCAGACAGCTCGTTTATTTTATCTCATCTCTTTTTGTTTGTCAAGCACTTTTTTAAGTTTTTTTCAAACATTTTTGAGTTAAGATTTTGTTGTCGTTTTGTTGACGACTTGGATACTTTATCATATCTTCTGTCTTTTGTCAACTACTTTTTTATTTTTCTGAAAGCAGATGTATTTATCTGTTTCTTAAAAACAATTTGTTCCTAACAACTCTGATAGAATATCATTTTTTCCATTACCTGTCAACATGTTTTTTACATAAATTTCATTTTTTTCTAAAAAACGTATTTTTTCGCCAAAAACCGCATTTCACAGACATGGTCACCACCTGTATCCTGGTGCTTTTCCGTCTGCAAAATGCGGTTTCTTTTACCCACCATAAAATATTCCTGTAAAAATACGGATAAAAATATTTTTATCATAAAGAAAATCCAGTACTGTATCACCCCGGATCAGTCCCAGACCCTTTTGCCCTATTTCCGTGTTGCATAAAATCGTAAGTACCAGCATTCCGACCCATACAAAAACAATACACTTCATGCCTCCTACTACGGCGCCGGCTATTTTGTTGATCCCACGAATGACCGGCAATCTTGCCAGGAGATCCATGGCATACGCCAGCACATGGATCAGGATTGAGGAAAGTATGTATGATACCAAAAAAGAAAGACAGTTCACTGCTACATTGGCCAGATATCCGGAAATATACCCTGCAAATGTATTAACCGCCAGATATTGATACACCAATGCCGTATTATTTTCTGTTATCCCCTTCTGGAGGAGATCCGGAATATCCATACTGCTGATCAACGCCTTCTGTTCCTCCTCATCCATGGTTTCTTTTCCATCTGCCAGAGAATCCACAAATGATCCGCTGGCAGTCTGGATTTTTTCATAAACAGACGTATTCTCACGTATGAACTGATTCACATAAGGATTGATCAGCCATACCAGAGCAACGGAGATCAGAACAAGCAATGCAGATACTACTTCTTTTACAAAGCCATGCCTGTATCCATCCACCATGGAAAAGGCAAGCAGGACCAGCACAGCCAGTCCAAGCCATGTCCAGTTCATATCTGCCCCCTTAACTGAATTTTATGGTGCTGACGCCTGTATCCAGTACCATAAGATATTTATTCCATCCGATCTTAAAGAAATCCCGGATCGTTCCATCTACATTTCCGGCATATTTCTGTACGCCACGGCTGTTCATCACGCAGATCTGCGAGCTGTTATACATGATGATATTATCTCCGCTCATTTTTATAGTCGTATATGGAATATTGAAATTTTTACGGAATTTCAGCTGTCCGCTCATACTATAGACTTCCATTGTATACAGATCATCTTTATTATTGTTTTTAAATACAAGGCCAATCCTGTCATCACTGAAAAATGTACTTACGATCTCCTGTTTTACATTGACTGTTTTGCTTTCTTTGGGAATCTGGCTTCCCTGGTAAGTAGAAAATCCATCATCTCGCAAAGCAATATACTTACTGTCACTGATACATTCCACCTGCGGGATCACTACATTCTCATAGGTATAACCACTTACGATCCGATCATCCTCATTCTGCCCTACATCCCCATAATTATAAAATGCCACATAGCTGGTAGTCTTGCTTCCATCAACATACTGGAATGTTACCATCATCACTCCGTTATCAGACACTGCTACATCCATGGGATATCCCGGATCATCGATCTTAGTCAGATTTTCCGCGACCAGACTGCCATCCGGATTATAAAAATTGATCCAGGTATTATCATCATTGTCCAGGATCACTGCAACCATTCCATTCGATGCGATCCGCACTTTTACAATAGCATAAGATGTTGTTACAGTTCCGGTCACACCTTTTTTGTCGCAGATATAAAGCGATGTTCCCTCGCTGTCTGCAACAACCGCCCTGCTTCCATTCACATCTGCAATAGGATTCTGCATTGTATAGGTTTCATTCCAGATCGTATTCATGCTGTTGTCCACAACAGATACTCCATCCGGACTGTATCTCAGGATATCTCCATCCATGTCCACATACTGTGTGGACACAACATCTTCCTGTTCGCTTGTATTTAATACTTTATAGCTGTGATAGCTTCTTTTTTCTGCATAGAGAAAAACCAGGCAGACTGCAGCAGCGATCACTGCCGCTGTGATCACCTTTTTCCCCTTTCTTGAAATCCTTCGGCGATGAGAAGTTCTCCCGTAGTGAGCGCCTTCCTGTGCAGCCTGTTCCTGTGCAAGCCTGGCTTTTTGCCTCATCAGCTTTTTACGCTTTTGTTTTTTCTGTATTTTTTTTATGATATTCACAACTGTATCCCTTACCTTAAGTATTTTATTTTGTAATTGGTTTTCCAGTTATTATAGCACACTCCATCAGGGTAGTACAATTACCTGCCCGGGATAAATGATCTCATTGGCAGAAATTCCGTTTAATGCACAGATCTGTTCCATCGCCTCTACAGTGCCATAGCGGTTCAGACTGATCTGATACAAGGTGTCTCCCGGGCGGATCACATAAGTTTCTCCAGGATTTCCTGCAGCCACTGAAGTCTCTTCTGTTTTTTTCTCTTCTGTTTTATTATCCTTTTTTTGCGTTGCTTCTGAAACAGACTGTTTTTTTGAACTTCGAGGTTCCGGTGTTATTGAGATTTTTTCTCTTTTCTGCATGGTTTCCGTCGGGACCGGAGTTCCCCGCACAGCTTCCTGCGTCTGTACCGGTTTTTGTGTTTGCACCGGTTTCTGCGTCTGCACCGCCTTTGGCGAAACCGATACACTCCGCACCGGTTCTGTTACTGCAGGTGTCATCTGCACCACCGAAGCAGAAGCAGCGCGATAATCTTCCGGAACCTCTGTTTTTTCCTGCTGATTCCGATAAAAGCCCACTCCAGCCACAAGAACTGCCAATGCCAGACACACCGTAGCCGCATAAGAAAAAACAGAAGTTTTCTCTTCTCCCTGTTCCTCCGGATTTTTACTATCTATGATCTTTCTGAAATTTCTGACAGCCCTGTCCTCCACTTTCTCGGATGCTTCTCCGCCCTCTTTCTGGCTGCGTTCGATCATATACGTCTGCATCTGAGAATTTTTCTCATAATAAATATAATACCCGCTCAGTTTTGCCATCATGCCGCCATCATAACGGAAAAAGGCATCCTCCCGTTCTCCAGGATCCATCAGCATCAGGATCTTTTCCCCTCCGAAATGTCTGAGATGTACTTTCACAAAAAGCTCCGTGATCTCCATTGCTATCTGAGGCTGTGCAAAAAACCATCCCACGATCTCCTGCTCCGGAAAATACTGATCCTTATCCTCCTGCAGTTTCTGCCAGAGTTTTTCCGAAAAGTCAATATGTTCTGCCGCAGCCTCCATGCCGTCTGCTGCAATGGCACCTTTTATAAAAATACAGGTCATATCTGCAGTCCATTGAATTTCACCTGTAAGTACCGCCACACTTCCCTGGCCTTCCGGCTTTTCATCTTCTGCCAGGCTGCAGAGAAATGTGTATACATAATCTTCTATATAAATCCTGTAATCTCCGTTCGCCAGCCCAATCTGTCTTACATTTCTAGGCATGGAAAACGATTCCTGTGCGGTTTCCTGTTCTGTTGTGTCCTCCTTATAAATGACTTCTATCATCTCATATCACTCCTTCTGTCCAAGCATAGCACAGTAAAAATGCGGATTTTAGCAGAATGTAAGAGTCTGTCCATAGAATTTAGCGACAGATTCCGCACCATGCATATTTTTCCTTTTTTCAGGATATGATAGAGTGAAAAAAGAATCGAGGTTTCTCATGGCTTTTTACATTGATGCCGGAAAAAACGGTTCATCCGGCGAGATTGCTTATCTTCTGAAAAAATGCATTCTTCACTGTCCTAAAAAATGGACTGAGATCGTGTTTTTATGCATTGGCAGTGATCGTGTTACCGGAGATTGTTTAGGCCCATATATCGGACACCTTCTTCATCCTCATGAAACCGGACATATTTTTGTCTACGGCACTCTTTCCTGCCCGGTCCATGCCCTGAACTTGGAAAAAACTTCATCGCTTATCACAAGGCTTCATCCACACGCCCTTGTAATCGCCATAGATGCTTCTCTTGGACAAAAAAAACACCTGGGCTATGTGACCATTGGAAATGGTGCACTTTACCCAGGTGCTGGTGTTCAGAAAGATCTTCCACCTGTAGGGGACATCCATATCACCGGCATTGTAAATACTGCCGGAATCATGGAGCAGCTTACCCTGCAGACTACCCGGCTCTCCACCGTGGTAGCACTTGCAGATGTGATCGCCTGCGGGATCCTTAAGATACTTCCTGCAGAAACAGACTTATCCCCTGTTGATCTTGATTATGCGAACTCCTTGATCTGCTTATAGATACCCTCTGCATCGAGACCGTATTTATGAAGAAGTTCTAATGCCGGACCGGACTCACCGAATACATCATGGATTCCGATACGTTTAACCGGTACCGGTGCCTTCTCAGCCAGGCACTCGCATACAGCTCCGCCAAGACCGCCGATGATGGAATGCTCCTCAACAGTTACAACCTTGCCGGTTTCTTTGGCAGCTGCAACAACAAGGTCCTCATCCAGAGGCTTGATGGTATGGATATTGATCACTTTTGCATCGATTCCGTCTGCTGCAAGCTTCTCAGCTGCTTCAAGAGCCGGTGCAACGCAAAGTCCGTTTGCGATGATGGTAAGATCTTTTCCCTCGCGGAGAACGATGCCCTTACCAAGCTCAAATTTATAATCCGGTCTGTCATTGATAACCGGAACAGCAAGACGTCCGAATCTCATGTATACCGGTCCCTGATGCTCGTAAGCAGCAGCAACCATAGCTTTTGCTTCGATATCATCAGAAGGACTTGCAACGACCATGCCCGGAATCACTCTCATCAGGGCAAAATCCTCCAGGCACTGATGTGTGGCGCCATCTTCACCTACAGAAATACCGCCGTGAGTTGCTCCGATCTTTACATTCAGCTTCGGATATCCGATGGAGTTACGAACCTGCTCATAAGCACGTCCTGCTGCAAACATTGCAAAAGTACTTGCAAAGGGAACCTTACCTGTAGAAGCGATTCCTGCCGCAATACCCATCATGTTGCACTCTGCGATACCGCAGTCAATGTGACGCTCCGGGAATTCTTTTTTAAACATACCTGTCTGTGTAGCTGCAGCAAGGTCAGCGTCAAGAACGATAAGATCCTCGTGTTTTTTTCCTAATTCTATGAGGGCACTGCCGTAGCTTGCTCTCGTTGCGATTTTCTTTACTTCTGACATAATGCTTCACCTACCTTCTCCAGATCTTCCATTGCCTGTGCATACTGCTCGTCATTCGGAGCTTTTCCGTGCCAGCCTACTGCGTTCTCCATGTAGGAAACGCCTTTACCTTTTACTGTTTTCATGATGATAGCTGTCGGCATACCCTTTGTAGCTCTTGCCTCATCAAAAGCAGCCTTCAGCTGATCCATATCGTTGCCGTCCGCAACATTGATCACATGGAAATTGAAAGCTTCAAATTTCTTGTCGATCGGATACGGGGAGCATACATCTGCAATGTCACCATCGATCTGAAGTCCATTGTTATCTACGATCACAACCAGGTTGTCCAGTTTACGGAAGCCTGCGAACATAGCTGCCTCCCACACCTGGCCTTCCTCGATCTCACCATCACCCAGCAATGTATATACTCGATAGTCATCATTACTGAGTTTGGCAGAAAGAGCCATACCTGCTGCTGCAGAGATTCCCTGACCAAGAGAACCACTGGACATATCAACGCCCGGAATATGCTTCATATCCGGATGTCCCTGAAGATAGGAGCCCAGATGACGAAGTGTTTTCAGATCCTCTTTTGGAAAATATCCTCTCTCTGCAAGTACAGAATAGAGTCCCGGTGCTGTATGTCCTTTGGAAAGGACAAAACGGTCACGGTCTGCCTTCTTAGGATCCTTCGGATCGATGTTCATCTCTTCAAAATATAAATAGGTGAACACGTCTGCTGCAGAAAGGGATCCGCCCGGATGGCCGGCCTTTGCTGCATGGACTGCTGTTACGATATCCTTGCGGACTTCGTTGGCAACTTTCTGAAGTTCTAACTTATCCATGTTATTAATGTCTCCTTTTTAGTGCCCTGCTGTTCACAGGGAATTTGTATATAAAAGAGGTTTCGATCACTCACCGAATACTGCCTTGTAATCAGCCTGAAATTTAGCGATACCTGCATCTGTCAGCGGATGATGTGTCATCTGCTCAATTACCTTGAACGGTACCGTAGCGATATCTGCGCCTGCAAGTGCACATGCAGTTACATGCATTGGATGACGAACACTTGCTGCGATGATCTCTGTCGGGATATCTGCAACTGCAAACATCTCAGCGATCTGCTGGATCAGCTCAACGCCATCTGTGGAGATGTCATCCAGTCTTCCAAGGAACGGAGATACATATGTAGCACCTGCTCTTGCTGCAAGAAGTGCCTGGTTAGCAGAAAAGATCAGAGTAACGTTTGTCTTGATCCCCTCAGAGGAAAGAACCTTAACTGCCTTCAGTCCCTCTGTTGTCATAGGAATCTTAACAACCATGTTCGGATGGATGGCTGCGATCTCACGTCCCTCACGGATCATTCCCTCAGCATCTGTTGTGGTAGCTTTAACCTCACCGCTGATCGGTCCGTCAACGATCGTTGTGATCTCTTTGATCACCTCGTTGAAGTCTCTTCCTTCTTTGGCGATCAGAGACGGGTTTGTTGTAACTCCACAGATAACTCCCATGTCATTTGCTTCTCTGATATCCTCTACTTTAGCTGTGTCGATAAAAAATTTCATTGTTTTTTCCTCCTGTTTACGTTCGTTCTTTTTCTTGATGATTCCATTATAACAAACTCATTGCGGGGGTCAAGGCACCTGCTTTTTATTAATAAATCTTTTATTAATAAAATAACATTTTATTAATAGTGCCTGTCAATTTTTTCACCCAAAACAGCTTCTTTCCATTTTCCTCAATTCGAATATCGCCGTAATTATCGTAGCTAACAAGGTTTCTATTCAAATGTGTCATGGAAACTCTCTCTATATATTATTATTAATAATTTTTGCGCTATTATTTATTTTTCTGTTCATCAGACTGGTTTCTGTCCAGTCTTGCATACCCCGTCGTGCGGCGCGTGATCAGCTTCGGGGTATATTCGATATTATACAGGCTGGCAGGTCTTTCATCCAGGTAAAATTTATCATTCATGTCGATCTTACGGATAATGATGTCACAGGCATCTCTTCCCTTCAGCGCAACAAAATGATCAATGGTTGTCAGGGAGATCCTGCGGATGCCGGAATAAAAAATATTGTCGCACCCTATGACAGAAACATCCTTCGGAACGTGTATCCTCATTTCATGCAGCGCATCAATGGCGCCTATGGCCATCATGTCATTCTGTCCTGCGATAGCCGTAAATTTATGTCCTTCCTGGAGAAGCTCCATGGTCAGCTCGTAGCCCATGGCATACTCGGAATCCATCCGCGGGATCTTTCTGTCATTGGACTCATCTGCCGCCTTGATGAGCACATGATCCTTTTTTCCCTCTTTTTCAAACTCGCGGACAAAGCCCTCCACACGCTTGGATCGCTGCCACTGCCGTCTGGTAAGTGGCGGCGTGATAAATGCCACATCCGTGTGCCCCAGATCAAGAAGATGTCTGGCCATCAGCCTTCCTACCACTGTGTTGTCCTGATTGATAGCATCTACCGTGGTTGTTTTTTCCTTGTTGCTGATGATGACCAGCGGTGTTTCTTTTGCGATCTTTTCTACCTGATGCTGGAAATCCGGATGAGGATTGCAGGTATAGATGATCCCTGCCGGCCGCATGGTCTGCATCATACGGAGATATTTTTCTTCCAGCCCCGCATCGCGCTGGGTGTTGCAGATAAATACCCCATATCCCTGCTCATTGGCCACAGCCTCGATTCCCTGAAGCAACAGTACATAATAGGGACTGGTGAGTGTGGGACAGAAAACAACGATCAGCTTTTCTTTTCTGTCAGCTTTGTGTTTCCGACGTCCGGGAAGCTCATAGCCAAGCTCTCTGGCCGCCTGCTCCACCCGCTCCACAGTTTCTCTCGAAAAAGAAACATTATATTTCCGGTTCAGCACCATGGATACCGTTGCCTGGGAAACTCCTGCGCGTGCTGCCACATCCGATGAGGTTGCTTTCTTTTTTGCCACCAGTCTCACCTCCTTTATAATCTGGGGAAATTTCCTGGCTGCTTATCACTTTTTGCAATCCCTCAGGGAATTTTTCACCTGATCCGGTTATAGTTCCACTCTTCCTTCCAGTGCCCGGAGAAGTGTCACCTCATCAATATACTCCAGATCACCGCCCACCGGAACTCCGCTGGCGATACGGCTTACTTTGATCCCGGTCGGTTTGATCAGCTTACTGATGTACATAGCTGTCGTTTCGCCTTCAAGACTGGAATTGGTTGCCACAATAACTTCCTTTACATCCCCCTGAAGGCGCTTCATCAGTTCCTTCAGTTTGATATCATCCGGCCCGATCCCAAGCATCGGGGAAATCGCACCATGAAGTACATGATATACACCGTCAAATTTACCTGTTTTCTCATATGCTGCCAGATCCCTGGTATTCTCAACCACCATGATCGTGCTGTGATCCCTTTTGGGATTGGCGCAGATCGGACAAAGCTCCTGATCTGTCAGCGTGTAACAGCACTTACAGTACTGAACATTCTGCCTTGCATCGGTAATGGAGGCGGTCAGCTGCTCCACCTGGTCCTTCGGCATATTCATGATATGAAATGCAAGACGCTGGGCAGATTTGGCTCCGATCCCCGGAAGATGGGAAAGCTGCTCAATAAGTTTATTGATATGGCTGCTGTAATATTCCATCAGAAAGGAAGACCTCCGCCAAGACCGCCAAGGCCACCTGTGAGTTTGGACATCACTGCTGCTGACTCGGACTCAACCTGACGGAGCGCCTCATTTGTTGCTGCCGCGATCATGTCCTCAAGCATCTCGATATCATCCGGATCTACCGCTTCCTCGGAAAGTGTGACCTTTGTTATTTCACGTTTACCGGAAACTGTAACGGAAACAGCTCCGCCGCCTACTGTTGCTGTAAACTCTTTTTCCTCAAGAGCTTTCTGGTTTTCTTCCATCTGACGCTGCATTTTCTGCGCCTGTTTCATAAGATTATTCATGTTTCCCGGCATACCCATGCCAGGAAATCCACCTCTTTTTGCCATAATACTTTCCTCCTGTTTTTTGTTTACGGATTTATGACTCCTCATCCGGGTCTTCTTCCACTACGATATCCATGTGGATATTCTCCCGAAGTGCATCGTCTACTGTGATCTGCGCGAGATTGGTGTGCTGATGTTTGTTGGCTACCAGCATATGTATCTCCACGCTTTTGCCTGTCCGGGCAGCAATAATGTCCTGAAGCTCTTTCTTCGCCTCCGGATTGTCTACATAATTCATCCCCAGAAAATCCTGGAATTCCACATAAAGGATGGGATCTCCTGTTTCTCCGTTATACTTGGGGACTGCACGCTGCAGGGACTGCTTGAAAAGTCCGGTAGTCTGACCCACGATGGCACGCCAGCCTGCCACGATCTTCTGAAGATCCTCAGGAGCTGCCTTCTGTGGTTTCTGCTGCTGTACCGTTGCTGTACCGGTCACTGCCGCCCCCGGTTCCCCGGCTCCACCGGCCTCGCTCTCCCGAACGATCACCTGCTGCACAGGCCGTTCCTCCATCTGCTTTTCCAGGACACGAAGCCTGTCAAGAACAGAGTCTAGATTTGTCTCCATGGCCGGTCTGCACAGCTTAATCAGTGCGATTTCCACCAATACACGCTTCTGGCTTGCAAAACGGATCTGATTGGACAGATCGGAAAAAATACGAATGTAACGCATCAGCGTCTCCACATCTGTCATCCCGCTCTCTTCCTTCAGAAGCTTCAGATTCTCAGAAGAAACATCAATGGCTTCCTCCGGATTTTCGGAAGTCTTCACAAGCAGAAGATTTCGCATATACCAGGTAAAATCTGATACAAACTGTCCCAGCTCCCGGCCGCCTGTGATCAGGTCCTCCAGCACATGGATGGAACCTGTCACATCGCCGGAAAGAACCTTTCGGAGAAGCCTACTGAATACCTCTGTATCCACAGCTCCCAGAACATCCAGGACTTTATCATAAGTAAGCACCTGTCCCAGATAAAAGGAAATACACTGATCCAGAAGACTCAGGGCATCTCGCATGGACCCGTCGCCTTTTTTTGCCACATAGCGTACAGCCTTCTCCTCTGCTTCCACCCCTTCTGCTGTCAGAAGCTCGGAAAGTCTGGCAGCAATGGTATCAATGGATATCCGGTGAAAGTCATAGCGCTGACATCTGGACAGTATTGTGATCGGTATCTTGTGGGCCTCTGTAGTCGCCAGGATAAAAATAACATAAGAAGGCGGCTCCTCCAATGTTTTCAGAAGAGCATTAAATGCACCTGTTGAGAGCATATGCACCTCATCGATGATATAAACCTTGTATTTACCCTCTGTTGGACGATAAGCCACTTCCTCACGGATCTCACGGATGTTATCAACACCGTTGTTGGAGGCTGCATCGATCTCGATCACATTCATGGCAGTTCCCGCCTGAATGGCCTTGCACATGGCACATTCATTGCAGGGGCTGCCATTTACAGGATGTTCACAGTTTACTGCCTTCGCCAGGATCTTTGCAACCGTAGTTTTTCCGGTACCACGCGTTCCGCAGAACAGGTATGCGTGTCCGATACGGTTCGCCTTGATCTGGTTGGTCAGTGTTGTCACAATATGATCCTGTCCTTTTACATCGTCAAAATTGTCGGGACGAAATTTACGGTAAAGAGCAGTATAACTCATAAAACTCTCCTTCTCTTCGCCACAGTCGCCGCGGAAAGACTCCCGCGGCGGCCAGATGACTCATAATTCATTAATCGCCAAAACTGATTCCGATCTGTTTGGCTGCTTTTACAAGCTGATCCTTTGGAGATACCATCTTCAGCTTGCCTGCGCATTCAGCAAGAGGAACCCTCTTGATCTTGCCGTTGATGACACCGATCATAACACCGTATTCCTCATCCATGATCGCCTGCGCTGCACCGGCACCGATCCTTGTGGAAAGAACGCGGTCATATGCACATGGCTCTCCGCCTCGCTGCATATGTCCCGGAACTGTGATACGTACCTCACTTCCGGTCACCTGCTGGATCTGGTCTGCGATCTCATAGGATACAGACGGATATTTCTTCGCTCTTTCCGCAAGCTTTTCTTTGTATTTTTTCTTCGGAAGCTCTGCATCTTCTTTTGAGATAGCTCCCTCAGCTACTGCAAGAATGGTAAAACGCTTGCCTGCCTTGTTACGCTTCTGGATGGCTTCTACAACCTTATTGATATCGTATGGGATCTCCGGGATCAGGATCACATCTGCTCCGCCTGCAACACCGGCATTCAGTGTAAGGCTTCCGACCTTATGTCCCATGATCTCAACAATAAATACACGTCCATGAGATGCAGCTGTTGTATGGATGCAGTCAATGGCATTTGTTGCGATCTCCAGAGCGCTCTGGAAGCCAAAGGTCATATCTGTACCCCAGATATCATTATCAATGGTCTTCGGAAGATGGATGATATTCAGGCCTTCCTCGCGGAGAAGATTGGCGGTTTTCTGCGTTCCGTTTCCGCCGAGGATCACAAGACAGTCAAGACAGAGCTTATAGTAAGTCTGTTTCATGGCCTCAACCTTATCCAGTCCCTTCTCATCCGGAACCCGCATCAGTTTGAATGGCTGTCTGGATGTTCCGAGAATAGTTCCGCCCTGAGTCAGGATTCCGGAAAAGTCCCTGGCTGTAAGCATACGGTATTTCCCGTAGATCAGTCCCTTATATCCGTCATCAAATCCATAAACCTCAAGGTTCTCAACGCTGTTGCTCAGACCCTTTACAACGCCTCTCATGGTTGCGTTCAGTGCCTGACAGTCACCACCGCTTGTCAGCAGACCGATTCTTTTAATCATAGCGTCCTCCATTCTGTGCCCTCTTATGTGCACATTTTATTTGTTGCTGTCTGCATATAAGACAGATATTCCACCTGACGTATTTCTGCAGAACAACTACTGTATCCTCTCTTTTCACAGAGTTTTACACAGTATAATATTATAAAGCATTTTCAGGCAGTGTACAATAGCCAAAAAAGCACGAAAACAGCGAGTGTATTGATTGACTTTACCTGTATCACATCGTAAAATAAAATTATCAGTAACTTTCGTATGTTTACAGAAAATTTTCATCTAGAAAGGAGAGTCCTATGAAAAAATTCCTCAAAAAGCTATCCTGCGCTTTATTAGCCGCAGCCATGGTATGCGCCATGACTCCTCTCGCCGCCAGTGCAGCGATCAATTATTCCAAAACCCGGATCGTTTATATGCCCACATCCGGAAAGGACCTGGGATACGATGAGATCTCGATCAGCAATATTCCTGCTAAACAGAGCATTCTCAAATCCAATGTTAAAGTAGTCAGCGGAGGATCTGTGATCGCACTGGACTCCTTCGGTTCCAGCAGCTTCAAAAGTACCACGGAGGCTTTCCGCAAGGGTGCAAAACCGTACACGCACTCCGATCGTTTCTACAATATCGGTTTTGCCGTTAAAAAGCCCGGAACCGGAAAGATTTCCTTCAAGGTCGGAAACAAAACCTATACTTCCACCATCAAGGTGCTTCGTTATGTCAACCCGTTGAAATCCGTCTCCATCACAGGTGTAAAAGGCAACCTTGCCGCAAAATTCAAAAGCTCCGGCCATAACGCCTTTCGTTACGCCAACAAGACACAGAAGAATGCTGTCATGAAATGCACCGCTGCAAATGGCTGGAAGATCACAGGCGTTTCTTTCAACAACAACCGGACCCATACACAGTATAGTACCAATTACAACGCCCCTAACAGCGGGGCTTCTTCTTCCACGCTCCGTATCGGAAACCTTTCCGCGAAACAGTCCGCCTATATCAGCTTCACCCTTCGCAACACCAAAAACGGGGCGGTACAGTACTGTACACTTAATATGAACTGATTTATTTCGGTCTGTACCTTGACAAATCTGGTTTCAGAGTCTATAATTAAATTCCGCGCAGCCGGGGAGATAGCGGTGCCCTGTACCTGCAATCCGCTACAGCAGGGGTGATGCCAATCTGAGGCTTGTATCTTGCAGAGCAGCCCTTTATAAGTGGCGTTGACGTCTGGGTCTTACGCAACAGGAATCTGTGAACCGTGTCAGGGCAGGAATGCAGCAGCACTAAGCAGAAGCTCTTGTGTGCCGTGAGGGTGCCTGGGCTGAGTTAACTGTAAAGGTAACGTCTGTGAGACCATTCCGAGGTGCGGCGCGCGTAAAAAAGGTTATAATATATGATCTCTATATAAACAGCATTCCCGCCGGGTCTGTCATTTATGACTGATCCGGCGGGATTTTTTGTACTATTATTTTATTTACAATATCCGGCAACTACCTGATTGATCAGCTTGCCGTCTGCCTTTCCCTTCAGATCTCCCATAACTGCCTTCATGATCTGGCCTTTATTTCCTGTTGCCAGAACATCTGCAAATTTCTCCTCGATATAAGCCTTGATCTCTGCTTCATCCATCTGCTTCGGAGCATATTTCGCAATGATATCATATCTTGCCTGATACTCCTCTTTCAGATCTGTACGTTCTGCAGGGCAGGTGTCGATCTGCTCTTTTGCTGTTTTCAGCTCTTTCAGGATAACTTTGTCTACAAGCTCTCCTTTGATGTCATCACGGCATCCCTCATCAATGGCAGCTTTTTTTACTGCTGCGATCAGTGCGGAAACTGCTTCCTTTGTTACCTTATCTTTGGCCTTCATTGCTGCTACCATGTCTTTTCTTAAAGCTTCAAGTTCCATTTTTTGTTCCTCCATTTTCTGTCGTTCCTGTATCAACGACTTTCGTTTGACCTGAATGGATTTTCTGTCTGTAATAGTGAAATCCATTTATGATTTTATTTTGATATTTTCACAGGATTCTGTCAAGAGTAAATCTCCCGGGATTTTTCGTTCTGTTCCGCTCTCTCTGACTGTGTCTGCCCGGCAAGGCGCTCTGCTTCCTGCTTCTTCAGGATTTTTGCCTGCTTCTTTTTCTCCCGCAGTTCCCTGAAAAATGTGGAAAGCATTTCGGAGCATTCCTCTTCCAATACCCCTTCTGTGATCTTTACCTGATGATTAAAGCCTTCGATCTGAAGAAGATTCATCACAGATCCGGCACAGCCTGCTTTCGGGTTCATACAGCCGATCACCACCTCATCGATTCTGGACTGTACCAGTGCACCGGAACACATCTGACAAGGCTCCAGCGTTACATACATGGTGCATCCCTCCAGACGCCAGTCTCCCAGCTTTTTACTTGCCTTTCGGATAGCATTAAGCTCTGCATGAGATAAGGTATTTTTATCTGTATTGCGGCGATTGTAGCCTCTGGCTATGATCTTTCCCTCATGCACGATCACGCAGCCGATCGGCACTTCCTCCAATGCACGGGCCTTTTTTGCCTGGCGGATCGCCTCTTTCATAAAACGTTCCTGATCTGTCACGTTTTTACTCCTCCTGTAACTTCACATTCCGGAAAAAGCTCCGGAATTCTATCTGTTCATACTAAGACTGCTCTCAGCCTTCTGTCCGTTCGATTATAACTTTTCAAATATTCCATGTCAATCTGCTGCAAAACAGATATTCGCACACAGCCAAAAACGCCACAGAAATTTCCACACTAATTTCTGCAGCGTTTTCTTATTGTATGACAGAAAAACGCAGACAACGGAAGCTCTCGAGAACTCCATTGTCTGCGTCAATGAATGCATTATATCTGCTTTTTTCCGGAAAGTCAAGCAGCCAGATTATTTGTGAAGTGACTCACCATTGGTAGCGATCACATCTTTATACCAATAGAAGGATTTTTTCTTATAACGGTTCCGTGTACCTGTTCCGTCGTCGTTGCGGTCCACGTAGATGTAGCCGTAACGTTTTTTCAGCTCTGCTGTAGATGCACTGACAAGGTCAATGCAGCCCCAGGAGGTGTAGCCCATAAATTATATGTTTTTTTCTTCCATGAGCAAGTCCCCATCTCTGCTTACTGCTTTTCGCAACTCCGCAGGAAACTTACTTGCTTCGGTTAAAAAGGCTTGCAGCTTTTTTCGGGGGAGAGTATGCTTGTAGTATCATAAATAAGAGAAACAAGGGGATTTTCCTATGAAAATATGTGGATTTAACAAAACAACCCTGCTGGATTATCCGGGAAGGGTAGCCTGTACCATATTCTTAGGCGGCTGCAACTTCCGCTGCCCATTCTGCCAGAATGGAGCTCTTGTCGTGGAGCCTGACACCCAGCCTGAATATTCCCAGGAGGAAATCCTGGCTTTTCTAAAAAAAAGAAAGGGGATTCTCGATGGCGTCTGTATTTCCGGCGGTGAACCCACACTTGCACCGGAGCTGCCGGAATTTCTCAGCAGGATCAGGGAGCTGGGCTATGATGTGAAGCTCGATACCAACGGTTCCCGCCCCTCCGTGGTAAAAAATCTCGCAGCAGCTGACCTGATCAACAAGGTTGCCATGGATATCAAGGCCTGTCCTTCCAACTATCATGTGCTTACCGGTGTACATGCTGATCTGAATGGGATCCGGGAAACTGCCGGATGGCTGCTGGACGGACACCTTGATTATGAATTTCGTACAACAGTTGTGAGGGAACTTCATTCCGAAAAAGATTTTCAGGAGATCAGCCGGTGGTTAAGCGGCGCAAAAGCTTATTATCTCCAGGCTTACCGGGATTCCGACGGAGTTCTGATACCGGGATTCTCTGCCTGCTCCGAGGAAGAAATGAAAAACTACCGGGATATCCTGTCTCAGACGATCCCGGTAGTAGAAATTCGTGGTATGGAGCTGTGATCTGCGGATTTGCAAAACTGTTTGATTATCTGCATGGATGCCAAAATTTTTCTGATCAGATGTTAATAAAACAGTACCAGTATCCTCCCTTTCCGCCTGGGATATGAATATCCGGACATTCCTTAAAGTAGGGAAAGCCAAACATATTGGCCATAAACCGTTCCTGCTGACTGTATCCGCCGGGCACTCCCAGTATGTACTGTCCCCGGGGATTTCTGCACAGCAGAAGATGGCCGAAATTCTGATATCCGTACATGACAAAACGGTTGCTGCAGAAACAGCCGTTTTTTCTGCATAAGGCACTGCAGTCCGATGGTTTGATCTTGCGGCAGTCTGTGAAATAGCCGTCGTTAAAGGGATCATCACAGGGTATTCCCGGAAGTGGACGAGATGGCTCCGGTCGCGATGGTTTCGGCGGATGCGGTGACGGCTGGCCTGGCCGTGATAGTTCCGGCGGATGCGGTGACGGCTGGCCTGGCCGTGGTAGTTCCGGCGGATGCGGTGACGGCTGATCTGGTCGTGGTGGTTCCGGCGGATGCGGTGACGGCTGGCCTGGTCGCGGTGGCTCCGGCGGATGCGGACCGGGAGCCTGATATGAATTTCCGGTTTCCGATGTCTTTAATACATCCTCCTGAATCTCCTCCACCGTCATGATCCTATCTGACTCCTTCTGATTTTCCTGCACTTCTGGCAAGGTTCCATCTTTTTGATTTTCTTCTTCCTTTTCTTCCCGCTCTCTGCCTTTTTTCTCCGCCGCCTTCTGATATTCCGTTCCTGTTTTCTCCGTTTCCTTCCGAGATTCCGTTTCTTTTTTCTTCCACTCGCGGAAATTCTCCGGCCGGATCGGCTGATCATCCCATTCCGTTCCCCAGAATCCGCCGGCATCGGAGATCAGAAGCAGTCCTCCAAGCTCCTGAAGACTTTTTCCCATGCCTCCAATATCCCCTGTATCCGTCTCCAGTGCGCACTCGATCCGTTCCCGCCCGGTAACACAGTTTCCGATCAAAATACCATCCATCAGCCCTTCCTGCCGCACAAACCCATACACTCTGCACCGACTTCCAGGCTCCAGTCCAACGCAGCGCAGATGAACCTCCACACGGCATTTCCTATCTCTGGCCTCCACCCTCACATAACCGCTGCTGCCATCTTTTTTTCCTTTCCGATACTCGTACACATACGCAACAAAACGCTGATATCCAGCCAACGCACGTCCCTCCGGTATTTCGGTTTCGTTAATATATATGAAGATCGAGAGAAATCATTCCATCAACTGAAAAAAGCTCCAGGATGTACAAACATAAAAAAGAACCCCTCAACCAAGGGATTCTCAAGCTGTTAGTCGAAGCGACAGGATTTGAACCTGCGACCTCTGCGTCCCGAACGCAGCGCTCTACCAAACTGAGCCACGCTTCGTTATTCTGTTTCAGTTGTTTGTGTGTTGCTCAACTGCAAGAGCTATTATATTAGAGTTTCTGTACTTTGTCAATAGAAAAAATTAAAATTTTTCAAAAAAATCGAATTTTTTCTTTTTTCCTGCTTCGGGCATGCATTTTCGCAGACCCGAAGCAGTTTTGGGAAAGGTTCTTTATAACATATCAAGTATATTCAAGTGAAATATATGCTTATTTCACTGTAACTGTTACCTTTTTTGTGATTCCGTTGCTGCTTACATAGATAACAGCTTTTCCTTTTTTCACACCTTTAACAACACCTTTGCTGCTTACAGTAGCAACTTTTGTATTGCTGCTTCTGTAGGTGATCTTTGCCTTTGAAGTAGCAACTGCCTTGATGGCTGTTGTTTTCTTTGCTTTTACACTTACAGCTGTTTTGGATGTGATCTTCAGGCTACCTTTTTTTACTGTGATCCTGCAGGTTGCTTTGTAGCTTCCGCATTTTACTGTAATTGTAGCTGTTCCTGCTTTTTTTGCTGTTACTTTTCCGCCTGCGCTTACCACTGCAACGGATTTATTACTGCTTGTATAAGTAACTTTTCCGCTAACGCCTGTTTTTTTCACTTTGATCTGGCTTGTTCCACCCACAAATACAGTCTTCGCTGAAGCCGAAGCTTTTACAGACGGCTTCTTAACTGTGATCTTGCAGGTTGCTTTATAATTTCCGCATTTCGCTGTGATCACAGCTGTACCTGCCGCCTTTGCAGTTACCTTTCCATTTGCGGCTACAGCTACAACAGATGGTTTACTGCTTGTATAGGTTACTTTTCCGGTAACACCTGCGGTCGTTGCTTTCAGCGTCACTGTAGCTGGAGATCCTTTTACATAAAGCGTCTTCGCTGATGCATTCAGTTTTACAGATGGCGTTTTTACAGTAAGCTTGTACTGTGCAGTTTTTCCTGCTGCAGATGTTGCTGTGATCACGGCTGTTCCTGCTGCTTTCGCAGTTACTTTTCCGTTCTCGTCCACAGATGCAACCGTTTCATTATCGGAAGCGTATGTTACATCCTTGCAATTCTCGCCTGTTGCTTCAAGCTGTCTGGAGCTTCCGATATAAAGAACTCCTGAATTTTCTTTAAAAGCAATCGTTCCATACACCAGCTGAACAGAAACATCTGCATGACCATCACTGGAAACTCTTACTGTATAGGTTTCATTTTCCGGTCTCGCTACAGTGGAATCCAGAGCAACCACTCCATCTGTAGTTACTGCATCCTGTACAAGATATGTTGTCATTGAAGCATGTCCGACACCTGTTGTATAGAAAACAGATACCTTCGGATTTTTGTATTTATCAAGATTTGCAAGCTTAACATGGGTGCTGTCCGTAAATTCCGGAGAAACAGCCATCTCTTCTGTTGCCTGCGGTTTAACATAAATACCATCTGCAAATTCATATACATACGCGCCGTCTGCCATAATGTACGTGATCTTGTTTACGGTTTTTCCCTCAAGACCTGTATCTTTTGCAAAGGCAACCTTATACACCTTCAGCCACATCTCGTTCATATGACGCATGCCATATTTTCCGCCGTCTGTTGTTTCCAGGATCATTCCCTGAATCCCGGAGTTAACTGCAAAATCGGAATCACTCTTTGTATTGCGGAGATATTTTGTGCTGGTTTCTTTTACATCAATCTCATAATCTCCCCAGCGAGAAGATGTTTTGAGTGTTGCCTCCGCATCTGTCACAGTTGCTTTTACATTAAATTTTGTAGCACTGTATGTTCCATCTGTATTCAGTGTTTTATACTGCCCAGGCTCTACCGTCGGAGTACGTCCCAGGGTGATCCCTGCTGCTTCTGTATATACTCCGCTTTCCGGAAGTTCTCCCGCTTCTGAAAGGATCTGCGCCTCTACATACGTTTTTGCATCTGTAGCTACATTAACCTTTTTTACTCCTGCGATCTCATAGCCATTTTCTGTCAGATTCTGAACATCTGCATTTCCGAAAACAGTACTTTTTCTGGTTGTGGCAGATGTAACGGAATCATACTTGCGGCTCGTTGCATCTCCCGCATAAAATTCCTCGTATGACAGAGATGCCGTACCGTAAAGTGTTCCTGTCAGTGCCTGATGTCCATTTGCCACCTTATAATAAATATCTGTTCCCGGAATCTGTGTATATCCATCCACCGCTCCCTTTACCCAGTAATAGGAAACATTGGAAACCGTGATCGGCTGGCCTGTCAGTGTGATATTTTTTGTCATATCCACATAATTGTCGCTTGAGATCATAACCGTGTAGATCTCATCCCCGGCCCTGGCTACACTGCTGTCAAAGGTTACCACCCCATTCTCTGCCACTGCATGATCTACAACATACGTTGTCTTTTTACCATGGCCACTTCCTGTTGTGTAGTATACGGAAACCTTAGGGTTTTCATATTTGTCAAGATCATCAACTTTAACCTGGGTTGTATTTTCTTTTACAAAAGCTGCCTGTACCTTCATTCCTGCTTCAGGCTGTTTTTTTACAAGAGGAGCTTTGTCTCCGAACTCATATACATAGGAGCCGTCCGGAGTAATATAAGTCACCTTTGAAATTTTTTCCCCGATAAGCCCGGATCCTGCTGAAAACGCAAGTTCGTAGGGCTGTACCCAGATTTCATAGGTATGACGAAGTCCTACCTTCTTACCACTGGCAGTTTCAAGGATCACTCCCAGTGTATTTCCACCTACGGCAAAATCACCCTGCCTGGAATTGCGGAGATATTTTGTGCTGGCTTCTTTTACCACCAGCATGTAATCGCCCCAGATCGATGGTGCCTGGATCTGGGCAGATGCATCTGTGACTGTTGCTTTTACATCGAATTTTGTTGCACTGTATGTTCCGTCTGTATTCAGAGTTTTATACTGTCCTGTTTCCTGTGACGGCGCTTCATTCAATGTAATATCTGCTGCCTCTGTATAGACACCCTCTCTCGGAAGCTTGGAAGCAGCTTTCAGCGCCTGTGCATCTACATAGGTTTCCGCGTCCACTGCAACACTTACATTCTTCACACCTTGGATCTGATATCCGGAAGAGGTCACCTCTGTGCTGTCCTCATTAACAAAAATCTGATTTTTACTCGTTGTTGCCGAAGTGATAGCGTCATAGCTCTCCTGAGTGGTATCCCCGGCATAAAATTCCGAATAACTTAAAGTTGTCGTTCCGTACAGTTTTCCGTTCAGAGCGGTCTGTCCATCTGCCACTTTTACATAAACGCCTGTTGTTCCTATCTGTGTATATCCCTCTGCCGGCTGCATGGACCAGAGATATTTCACTCCTGCAACAGTGATCTCAGAAGCATCCTGAAGAACCTCGCCTGCTTCTGCCATAAATGCTTCTCCATCACCGAATGCCTCTTCTGTATCCTCCTGGATCTGCGGTTCCTCTTCCTGTTGAATCTCTTCTGCTGAAATTTCTGCTACTTCTTCCTGAATAGCTTCTGCATCACTTTCTTCCGGCTCTTCCGACTGAATATCAGCTTCACCAACTTCCAGCTGGTCCTGGGAAACCGACTCCTGATCCTCGTTCTCTCCTTCTTCCTGTGCTGTCTCTCCTTGTGTTTCTTCTGACACGTCACTAAAAACTTCCGCCTCAGACGCCATTGCCGTTACCGGCGCTCCTGACGCGATCACCGCTGAACTCAGAACGAGTGCAGCTGACTTCTTAAAAAGCTTCCACTTATGCATACCTGTCCTCCTCTTTGTCTTTTATATTACACGACTTTATACCAGATCATGACCTTACAGCTGCTCTGGTTAATTGAAATTTCTTCTGCAGAATATTCAACATATGTCAGTTTCTGCAGAAGTGCTCTGTCAAGCACGCTTTAGTTTGTCTAAACTAACATATCGTCATTTTATCAATGCTTAAATTATTTGTCTATACATATCTGGCAAAAAAGCCTCACGGTTATTGTTGTTTTTTTCTCAACTAAAAATTGTTTTCAAAATATTTATATTATTATCTAATATTTCAAACAAAAAAAGTATATATTCCAAGACATCATTTCAGGAAATGCAACAGCCATTGCCATTTCCTCCGGCATTCTCAGATCATATACTTTTTTATATTTCTATATTTTTGCTTTCTTTTATGCCCAGCGGCTCTTCTGTTCTTCGCAGATACTGTTCCACTGGCAGTTTCCACAGATTTCCTTACGTTTATCCATCGCAAGGATTTTTTCCTGGACTTTTTTTGTAAATTCGCTGAAGTGCAATGTCTGTCCGGCCTTCAGTCCACATTTTTCCAGCACGGCATTGTCATACTCTGCCACTTTATCTCCGGTTTCACAATGTCCGCCCAGATTATTCGGACAGGCAGAGCAGATCTCATCCGTATCCACATGAAGCCTTATTTTCTTTCCCTCCAGAAAAATCTTCAGCATCTCGGCCATATGTGCAGTAAAACCGTTACTGTAGCCTTCCCCCTTAAAATACGCCAGGCACATGCCATGATGAGGGCGCAGAGGAATGACTATTTCCTCTGTGCCCTCATCAGAAGCATATGCCGCAGCACTGCTTTTATCTTGCATATTTACGTACCTTTCCTGATAAAACATAAGCCAGTGCGATCTTGATAAGATCCGGAATGATAAACGGGAACACACACCAGCCAAGAACTGCCATAAGGCCTACCGGACCTGTGCTTCTTGTGTAGGCAAACATAAACCATGCGGTTCCAAAGGCATAGCATACGATCAGTCCAACGACCATGGAAATGATCTGAACAACCGGCTTTCTGCCAAAAACGTGCTCAATTGCCCACATAACAAGTGCGGAAAAGATAAATCCAATGATATATCCACCTGCATTTCCGAGAAGAGCTCCAATGCCTCCGGAAAATCCTGCAAAAACCGGAACTCCTACTGCTCCAAGAAGAACGTAAACCAGAACTGCCAGAGTTCCTCTTTTTCCTCCAAGCACACCAACTGCCATAAATACTCCGAATGTCTGCAGAGTAAACGGTACCTGTGCCGGAATGGAAATCCATGAGCAAACTGCCATCACTACTGCAAAAACTGCACTGTAAACAAGATCATACGTCTTGCTTCTGCCTGCTGCCACTGTTGTCATAATAATCTGTATCCTTTCTTTCCTTTTCTGCTTTTCCTGTCGGAAGATCATTCCTGTCCTTTATAAATGATATCCGCTCTTTCGCTGTTAACAATTTAACACAGCAGAATTTGGATGTCAACTTAATTTTATTTTTTAGTTTACATTTTACAATGCCGTTTACTACTATGTAAACCTGCCATTTACAAATGATATTGTCAATTTTCACTTTCAAATTTCCCTCTCTGATGCTATACTGAAACCAATGAGTTTTCAGCAAAAAGGGGGATTTTTCCACATGGATATACACGATATTCATAACATCAGCACCAACTGCACACGGACTGAATTTGTAGGGACCGCAGTCCTTGACACAATCGGACTCGTGATCTCCGGAGTTGATGATTCTCTGCTTAAAAAGATGAACGTAGGTACCCAATACCACTGTCTGGGGCTTTTCAGTTCCCGAACAGGCGCTGCCGGCCAGATCACAGCTATTGACGATGCAGTAAAAGCCACAAATACAGAAGTCCTTTCCATTGAACTTCCAAGAGACACCAAGGGCTGGGGCGGTCATGGAAACTATATCGTCCTTGGCGGAAATGATGTATCCGACGTGCGTCACGCCATTTCTCTGGCTCTGGAACTGACTAACAAATATGCAGGTGAGGTCTACATCAGCGAATCCGGCCACCTGGAGTTTGCTTTTTCCGCAAGTGCAGGTCCTGCTATCCATAAAGCCTTCGGCACACCTCTGGGTGAAGCATTTGGTTTCATGGCAGGTTCTCCGGCTGCTATCGGTCTTGTAATGGCAGATAATGCCGTGAAATCCGCAGCAGTATCCATTACACAATATATGACTCCGAATATCGGTACCAGTCATTCCAATGAAGTGATCATCGCCATCTCCGGTGATGCCAGTGCTGTAAAAGCTGCTGTACTGGAAGGCCGTCAGACAGGCCTTGAGCTTCTCATCGGTATGGGAACCTATCCGGAGATCCCGGGTACGCCGTATCTGTAAAATCTCCGGATTGCAGGAAATTTGTGAATTTCCACACACTACACTTCACGAAACACATATCTGCGTCATGCATACAAAAGCAGCGCTGCAAGGATCAGCATACGATCCTGCAGCGCTGTATTTCTCTTAAATATTCTCCTCTGGATTTTTCCGGATCAGCCCACCTGATATACATCTGCAGACTGAAGTCCGAAGCTTAATGCCTCAGAATGGCTTCCACAATAGATATCCACATGTCCGTAAGGAGTTCCCAGATCCTCTACCGTATAAACAGTGCCGTTGATCAGAAGCTTGGTCCCAAACGGAACACCCGCCATAGCAACGGTACGTCCTGCTGTCGGAACTGTTCCGCTGGCGGTAAGATTGCCGGCTGTACCGCAGCACTGTGCACAGTTGCAGTATGCGGTCAGTGTAAAGTTTCCAAGATATGTTCCCTGACTGGAAGAACCGGAATCGGACGTATCCGCAGAGGCATCTTCCGTCTCCTCGGAAGCTGTCTCATCATTGGAAACCTCCTCAGAAACCTCCTCCTGGGAGCTGTCCTCGGAAACATCTTCGGAACTTCCGGACTGTACATCATCCGCTTCCTCTTCCTCCTCTACAACAATGTCTGTACTTGTAGAGCTGCTGGAAGACTCGGTTGTATCCTCCTCCGGATCATAGCCGTAATCATCGTCAGAATCAGCCTCTTCACTGTCCTCGTTATCCTGATCGGCTTCTTCCTGGGCTGCCGCTTCTGCTGCCTGTCTCTCAGCCTCTGCTGCCGCTTCAGCCTTAGCTTTCTCTTCTGCAGCCTTCTCCGCCTCTGCCTGCTGTACCAGAGCGGTAATACTGCTGTCTGCATTACTGATATCTGCCATCAGCTGCTGCGCCTCTTCCTGGCTGGCGCTGATCTGGTTTACATAAGAGTTAATATCATCGCTTGTGCTGGAAGCCATGGACTGCACTTCCTGCTGTTTGGCTGCACGCTCCGTCATCAGATCATCGATCTCTGCGGACTCCGTCTCAACCTTTTTCTCATTTTCCTGGATATTCTTCTGAAGACTCACATATTTATCCAGCATGTCTCTATCGTATGTAGAAATCTGGATCGCATTCTCCGCGCGATTGAGGAATTCTGCAAGGCTTTCGGAAGAAAGCAGTGTCTCCAGTGCGGAAGTTCCGGCATTTTCATACATATATGCGATTCGAAGCTTCATGGATTCATACTGATCTGCAGAAGCTTTCTTTGCTTTTTTCAGTTCTTTTTTTACTTTATTTAATTCATCTTCCTTCTCAGCAGCCTGAATACTAAGCTCAGAAATGCTGTTGGTAAGATCCTCATACTGTGCGTTTAAATCAGCCAGATAGCTCTCCAGCTCCTGCTTCTTGCTCTCCAGTGTGCCGATGCTGCTCTGTACCTGCGCAAGACCCTCCTCAGCGGCCTGTTTCTCCGCCTGTGCCTCTGCGATCGCAGCGTCTGTACCTGATGCATATACGGTGCTTCCCATGGAAAGGGTCAGCATACCTGTAAGCAGTAATGTGAAAACTTTTCTATTCTTCATATAAACACCTTTCGTCCTTTCATGGATTCTAGTATAACACATTTTTCATAAAAAGCAATAATTTTATTTTATTTCTGTAACAAATACGTAATAATTTAAATTTTTATGAACTGAAAAGCGTTTTTTTTGTTTTCCGGAGCACAAAAAAACTGCCCTCTCACAGATTTATCTGTAAAACGGCAGTTTTTATTCTATGCTGTTTCAATCCAAAGATCATCAGCTACGAGAATACTTCTCTGATGTAATCCCCCCTGAAGCTGCTTCTCTTACTCCGCAGCCTCCATAAGAACCTCATTCTCAGCTTCCTCAGCCATTACTTCCTGATACTTGCCCAGGATGATCGTCTGGATCTGCTCTCTTGTTGCTGAATTGATCGGATGTGCGATGTCACGATATTCACCGTCGCTTGCCTTACGGCTTGGCATTGCGATGAACAGCCCCTTCTCGCCTTCGATCACCTTGATGTCATGTACCACAAACTCATCATCTATTGTGACAGACACAACGGCCTTCATTTTCCCTTCTTTTGCTACCTTCCTCACACGTACATCTGTAATATTCATTGCTACTTGCCCCTTTCATTTCGCTAACCGTATCTGCGGAAAACTGATCTTCCGCATTTATAATACGTAGCGTTCGTTTTTCTCTACGACGATCTTCACTTCTCCTTCTTCGCCGCAGTAATATGAATTCGCCCGGATGGTATCCCGGCTCTCAACAATGCAATTCTCAATATGCGTATTATCTCCAAGATATACGTCATTAAGGATCACAGAGTTTTTGATCACACAGTTATTTCCTACAAATACATCACGGAACAGAACAGAATTCTCCACAGTTCCGTTGATGATACATCCGCTGGACACCAGACTGTTCTTCACAGTTGCACCCGGATTGTACTTAGCAGGAGGTACATCTGCGATCTTGGTTTTGATCGCCGGCTCCTGTTTGAAGAAATAGTTCCGGATCTCCGGTTTCAGGAAATCCATATTTGTCTGATAATAAGCCTCTGCAGTAGAGATATTATTCCAGTAGTTATCGATCTTATATCCGTAAATCCTCTTCAGATTTTTGTAACGGATAAGAATATCATTTACAAAATCATGCCTTCCTTCCTGGGCAGCACGCTCGATCAGTTCGATCAGCTGCCTTCTTCGGATGACATAGATACCAGTAGATACCGTATTATAGGAGGAAACGATCGGTTTCTCCTCAAATTCCTCGATCCGACAGTCCTCATTCATGCGAAGAACACCAAATCTCTCAACCTGGCTCTGATCCTTGCATGTAGTACATACAACGGTAACATCTGCCCGCTTTGCGATATGATACTCCAGGACTTTATTGTAATCCAGCTTGTAGATTCCATCGCCGGAAGCGATCACCGCATAGGGTTCATGACTGTTCTTTAAAAAGCTCAGGTTCTGATAGATCGCATCTGCAGTACCCTGATACCATAAGCTGTTATCTCTGGTAATGGTTGGAGTAAAGACATAAAGTCCTCCCTGTTTTCTTCCGAAATCCCACCATTTGGATGAACTTAAATGCTCATTAAGGGAACGGGCATTATACTGTGTCAGCACAGCAACCTTCTGGATATGTGAATTTGCCATGTTGCTGAGGGCAAAGTCGATCGCGCGGTAACTTCCTGCAATAGGCATTGCCGCGATTGCTCTTTTGTTTGATAATTCTCTCATGCGGTTATTATTACCGCCTGCCAAAATAATACCTATCGCTCTCATTCTTTCCCACCGTCCTTTGCTGCAATTACCTGGCCGGCTGCCAGTTCTCCGTCAGGGTAGTCTTCTTTTGTTGTAACACCGGCGATAGCGGTATTCTTACCGATTTTGACACCGTCCGGAATCACGCTGTTTTCGCCGATAGCCACAAGTCCAAAGGAATATACAGCCGGTTTCAGAACATTCGGTACCTCCTCGCCGCATCCGATCACAACATTATTTCCGATGACAACATCTTCTGCCACGATGGCTTTATCCATAACAACGTTCTCACCAACTGCTGTATTCTTCATGATAATAGAATCACGGATCACACTGCCCTTGCCGATGATAACATTCGGACCGATCACTGAATTATGTACTTCCCCATAGATTTCTGTTCCCTCACCGATGATACACTTGTCCACAACTGCATCTGCGGAAATATACTGTGGCGGGATCACATCTCCCTTGGTGTAGATCCTCCAGAATTCCTCATAAAGATTAAACTCCGGAATGATA
This sequence comes from Blautia sp. RTP21359st1_E11_RTP21359_211015, assembly GCF_040910705.1. NCBI lineage: Bacteria > Bacillati > Bacillota > Clostridia > Lachnospirales > Lachnospiraceae > Blautia > Blautia sp. RTP21359st1_E11_RTP21359_211015. The sequence goes on along the minus strand of NZ_JBDGAB010000023.1, from coordinate 27,715 downwards.
TCGATCAGCTCCATATTTGCTTCCCAGTAAGAACCAAGAGTTCCTACATCTTTCCAGTAGCCGTTGTACTCATAAGCAAAAAGACGCTGCCCCTTCTCTTTACAGTACGGAAGGATATGTTTACCGAAGTCACAGCCATTCTGATCCTTCAGGGCGATCAGTGCTTCCTTCAGAACCGGCCATGAGAAAATATAGATACCCATGGATGCAAGATTGCTGCTTGGATGCTCCGGCTTCTCCTCAAACTCAGTAATACGGCTGCTCTCATCAGTAACCATAATACCAAAACGGCTGGCTTCCTCAATGGGAACCGGCATACACGCGATCGTAATATCTGCCTTGTTCGCCTTGTGGAAATCCAGCATCACTTCGTAATCCATCTTATAGATATGGTCACCGGAAAGGATCAGTACATAATCCGGGTTATACTGCTCCATATAAGCCAGATTCTGATAGATCGCATTGGCAGTTCCTGTGTACCATTCACTGCTTGTGCTCTTCTCATACGGAGGAAGGACTGTGACACCGCCTTCATTGCGGTCAAGATCCCACGGAATACCGATACCGATATGTGTATTCAGGCGGAGAGGCTGGTACTGTGTCAGCACACCCACCGTGTCAATTCCCGAGTTAATACAATTGCTCAGTGGAAAATCGATGATACGATATTTACCACCAAAAGCGACTGCCGGCTTTGCAACCTTTTCTGTCAAAACTCCTAACCTGCTGCCTTGCCCACCGGCCAAGAGCATGGCAATCATCTCTTTCTTAATCATGCGATCACCTCTTGTATGTTATGATTATTCCATTATAGCATACTTTACTGTATTAGTGAACATTTTTTACAATTATTTTAGCTGTATTTTACTTTTTTTATCGCTATTGTATATTATAAATTGGTAAGACTCATCATTTTTTTCATTCCTCTGGTAATTTTCAACATTTTTCGATGTTATTTTCTGGTTACTTTTATATTCCGGAAAAAACCGCTTTTTTAGCCAAAAGAACCACTTTTCAATTGTTTCTGTTGGCGTTATAATAAAACAGACAAAAGAGCTACGAAAATAACATATATATAAGGAGATTATTATGTATCAGATAGACTTTCATAAACCGCTCCATATTCATTTCATCGGGATCGGAGGCATCAGCATGAGCGGCCTTGCCGAGATCCTTCTGGAAGAAAATTTCCGGATTTCCGGTTCCGATGCCAAATCCAGCCCGCTGACCCGCACACTGGAAGAACGTGGCGCTGTGATCTATTACGGACAGCGCGCTTCCAACATCAAGGATGATGTAGATGTGGTTGTCTATACAGCAGCGATCCACCCGGACAACCCGGAATTTGCCTGTGCGAAAGAAAAAGGGCTTCCAATGCTCACCCGCGCAGAGCTTCTGGGACAGATCATGCGGAACTACGATACACCGATCGCAATTTCCGGAACCCACGGAAAAACCACTACTACTTCCATGGTTTCCCATATCCTTCTTGAGGGTGACTGTGATCCTACCATCAGTGTTGGCGGAATCCTTCCTGCTATCCACGGAAACATCCGCGTTGGAAATTCTGAGACCTTTATCACAGAGGCATGCGAATACACCAACAGCTTTTTAAGCTTCTTCCCTAAGATCAGTGTGATCCTGAACATGGATGCCGATCATCTGGATTTCTTCAAGGACATCGATGACATCCGCCATTCCTTCCGGAAATTTGCAGAGCTTCTCCCTGCTGACGGTACTCTGATCATCAACGCCGACACACCGGAGTATGAGACGATCACCCGGGAGCTTCCATGCAATGTTCTTACCTATGGTCTGGAGCACGATGCCGATTACACCGCAGCAGACATTACCTGGGATAAATACGGACATCCTTCCTTCTCCGTTCTCTTCCGGGGCAAAAAGATCGGCAGCTATTATCTGCGTGTACCGGGTATCCACAACGTATCCAATGCACTGGCCGCCATTGCCGTAGGACGCCTTCTGGACCTTCCGGATGATGTGATCGTCAAAGGTCTCGGAAGCTTTACCGGTACAGACCGGCGTTTCCAGTATAAAGGTGAGATCGGCGGTATCACCATCATTGATGATTACGCGCATCATCCAACCGAGATCGAGGCAACCCTTCATGCTGCAAAGAATTATCCGCATCAGAAGGTATGGTGTGTATTCCAGCCTCATACCTACACACGTACCAAAGCTCTTCTTCCGGAATTTGCAAAAGCGCTGACTCTGGCCGATCATGTTGTACTGGCTGATATTTATGCCGCACGTGAAACAGACAATCTTGGTATTTCTTCCCAGGATCTCCAGAAACAGATTCAGGAACTTGGAACCCCCTGCGAATATTTCCCGACTTTTGATGAGATCGAGAGCTTCCTCTTAAAAAGTTGTGCACATGGTGATTTGTTGATAACTATGGGCGCCGGAGACGTTGTAAATATTGGAGAACACCTTCTCGGAAAATAATTATCCACATTATCCACATGCTTATGCACATTTCAGACGTGCCTGGCATGTGGATTTTTTTGTGTATAACCTACTTGACATAATTCAACAGCCAAATTCAACAAATACCGCATTTTTCTTACAAAATTAAGGTTTTTGTTAGTTGCTGATAATGTTATCCTCAAAGTTTTCCACACTATCCACATTTTCCACATGGAAATTGGTGCACAACTTCTGTGAAAATAGACTATTCTCAAGTAAAAGCGGTTGTGCTATAATCCTTTTTAGCATGGCGGACTTTGGGATATCACCTGAAATATCTGCTGTATTTTAGAAAGGGAGCTGCTGATCATGAGCCTGATTTCACTTCAGAATTCCTCTGAACTGGAGGTAACGATTCTTTCCAATCGCTTTATTGACAATTTCATGCCTCGTGCCAACGGGGAGTTCGTAAAGGTATATATCTACCTTCTCCGGATGGTATCTGCCGCTCCTTCTTCTTTCAGCCTGGAGCATATGGCAGACAGCCTTTTCTGCACGGAAAGAGATATTTCCCGTGCGCTGAAATACTGGGAAAGTGAGAAACTAATCGCATTAACCTATACTGCAGATCAGAAGCTTTCCGGGATCACTTTGCTGGAACCCTTTGCGGATACCGGTCATAGAGAGAGCAGCGCTTCCGTGGATACTTTCACCGGTTCCGGCAATTCTGCTTCCGTTTCCGAGAACACGGATCCGGGAGTCCCAAGCTCCGCTGATTACATTCTCAGTCTCACTCCTGACCGGATCAGAGAACTTAAGCAAAACGAAGAGATCAGTCAGCTTCTCTATATCACAGAGCAGTATCTGACCAAAACACTGACACCTACAGAAATGCAGAAGATCCTTTTTTTCTATGATGAACTCCATATGTCTGCGGATCTCATCGAATATCTGGTGGAATACTGTGTTTCCAGAGGCCGCAAGAGTATGCGTTATATTGAAACTGTTGCACTCGCCTGGGCAAAAGACGGCATCACCACCGTCGAGATGGCCCGGGATGCCAGCTCCCGTTTTTCCAAGGATTATTACACGATCCTGAAGGCTATGGGGATCAGCGGCCGCAATCCTGTTGATAACGAGATCACTTACATTGATACCTGGCGCAAGACCTACGGTTTTGATCTGGAGCTGATCCAGGAAGCCTGCAGCCGTACTGTCCTTTCCACCGGACAGCCCAGTTTCCAATATGCAGATAAGATCCTCTCCGGCTGGAAAAAGAAAAACGTACATACGCTGGAGGATATCCGGCTTCTGGATGCCGCACACAAAAAACGCCAGCTTGAGAAATCCGTTTCCAGGAAGAAGCAGCCCCAGACTCAACCTCAGAATAGCAACCGCTTCAATAATTTCCACCAGCGTGATTATGATTTTGCGGAATATGAGAAACGTCTTTTAAATAATCAGTAACAGAACCTGGAAGGAGCGCTTTATGCCTTTACAGAATTTTCAATATGATACTATAATGAGAGAATACAGCCGCCGGCAGGCACAGAACCACCGTATTCTGGAGGAGCACACAGCCAAAGCCTACGGAAAGATCCCCCGTCTGAAAGAGATCGATGACGAGGTGGCAACTTTAAGTGCTGACAAAGTCCGCCGCCTTTTAAACGGCGAAGAAAAGGGAACTTCGGATCTGAAGGCAGCCATCCAGGAGCTTTCCGATGAACGGATCACCCTTCTTGTTGCAAACGGCTTTCCCGGAGACTATCTTGAGATGCCTTATACCTGCCCTGACTGTCAGGATACCGGCTATATCGGCAGCCGAAAATGCACCTGTTTTAAAAAAGCTGAGATCGAACTGCTTTATGCACAGTCCAATCTGAATGAAATTCTCGAAAAAGAGAATTTTGACAGCTTTTCATTTGACTATTATTCTGCTACAATAAAAAACGAAGCCACGGGACTGTCTGCCCTGGAAACAGCCAGACGGGCCTATGACACTGCACAGCGCTTTGTGCAGAACTTCGACCATAAATTTGAAAACCTGTTTCTATATGGTGATACCGGTGTGGGAAAAACCTTTCTTTCACACTGCATCGCCCGAGAGCTTCTCAGATCCACCCACTGTGTCCTGTACTTTTCCGCCTACGATCTTTTTGATATGATGGCTGCGAATTCTTTTTCCCGAAAAGATACCGGCACAGACGAGGAACTGATCTATGACTGTGATCTTCTGATCATTGATGACCTGGGAACGGAGCTTACCAACAGTTTCGTATCTTCACAGCTTTTTCTCTGTCTCAATGAGCGGATCATGCGCAGGAAATCCACGATCATTTCCACGAATCTGACGCTCAAAAATTTCTCGGATACCTATTCCGAGAGAACATTTTCCCGAATTGCCAGCAACTATCAGATGATATCGTTGATCGGGAAGGACATCCGTATACAGAAAATATTTTTAGGAGGAAATTAAAATGGCACAGGTAAATACAAAAGATTTTTCCACACTCCCGGTAGGAAGACTTGGACTGATTCCCCTTCAGAGCTGCAGCTCATTAGGCGCGAAGGTGAATGACTGGCTGGTCAAATGGCGTGCCGAAAGACAGTATCCTGGAATGGACTCCTTTGCATTCGAGGGATACAAGCGCGATTCTTACATTATTGACGCCAAGACTCCACGTTTCGGCTCCGGTGAGGGTAAATGCACCATCAACGAATCTGTCCGCGGTGATGATATCTACGTAATGGTAGATGTGACAAATTACAGCTTATCCTATCCGATCGGACCTTACACGAATCTTATGTCCCCGGATGATCATTTCCAGGATATGAAGCGTGTTATCGCCGCTGTAGGCGGAAAAGCCCGCAGAGTCAACGTGATCATGCCATATCTCTATGAGAGTCGCCAGGACAAACGTGTCGGAAGAGAGTCTCTTGACTGTGCCAATGCACTTCATGAGCTGATCGATATGGGTGTTGAGAATATCATCACCTTTGATGCACATGATTCCCGTGTACAGAATGCGACTCCTCTTCATGGTTTTGAGACTGTACAGCCATCCTACCAGTTCATCAAGGCTCTTCTTAATAATGAAAAGGGACTTCATATCGACAAGGATCATTTCATGACGATCAGCCCGGACGAAGGAAGCATGAACCGTGCGATCTATCTCGCCAATGTCCTCGGTGTTGATATGGGTATGTACTATAAACGTCTGGATTACTCAAGATATGTAAACGGCCGTCATCCGATCGCAGCATATGAATTCCTCGGACCAAAGATCGAGGGCAAGGATATGATCCTGATCGATGATATGATCTCCTCCGGTGATACGATCATTAAGATCGCGTCTCTCCTGAAAGAGAAAGGAGCAGGCAGAGTTTACATCTGCTCTACCTTCGGATTCTTTACCGATGGTCTTGATAAATTTGACGATGCTTACAAGAAGGGCTACTTCGACAAGCTCCTTACTACTAACCTGGTTTATCAGTCACCGGAGCTTCTTGAGAAGCCATACTACATCAGCTGCGATATGAGCAAATATATTGCTCTGATCATTGATACGCTGAACCATGATACCTCTGTCAGCCACCTTCTGAATCCGGTAGACAGAATCAAACGCTGCGTAACAAATTACATGAGCCAGCATGAGAAATAAATCATAACGCACGCAAAGCGGCTGCACCTTCTGAGAACGATATAACAGTTTCTCAGAAAGCGCAGCCGCTTTATATTTCTGTAACAGACGGATATCCATGATCCGCATCTGCTGTCTGCTTTGCTTTTGATCTTTATGCTGAAATCTTCCTGCAAAAGCTCACATAGGAAGCTTCTGATAGGGAATCCTCTCTTTATCCAGGATCTCCATTTCTCTTTTATGGCAGGTACTTATGATCACCTGTCTGTTTTCTTTATGCAGCCACCTGAGAGCCGCTGCAAGACGTTCTTCATCATACATGCCAAATACATCATCCAGGATCACAGGGAACGGTTCCTCTTTGCAGAAAAGCTCTCCTGCTGCCATACGAAGGGCAAAATAAATCTGCTCCAGTGTCCCGCGGCTCAGTCTCTCAATGGATACGATACGCTCCCCTGTGTTCACAGACATATGCAGTGCCTCATCCATCAGAACCTCCTGGTATCTGCCACCGGTGATCTCACTTAATATCTCAGATGTACGTTTTTTCAGACGGACCCCTACCTGATCCGTAATGTTTCCGGAAAGTGCCTCAATCGTCTCCATAGCCATATTCAACGCCTGAATCTCCGTTTCCTCCGGAGTGATCACTTCTGTATTTTCTTCACATTCCGTCAACTCTGCCTGCAGGTTCTCCAGCGCTGTATGCTTCTCTTCGTAGTCACTGTCCAGATTGTTCCGGTTCCAGGTCAGCTCCTCATGTCTGGAATGCCAGCGCTCTCTCTGACGTTCTCTCTTATTCAGCTCCCTGCTGAGCCGTATGCGGAAAAACAATGCCGCTACAGAAATCGCCGCAGTTGCCACGCCTGCCAGAACGCTAAAAATGACCTGCCCGGAAAAAGCTGCCAGGCAGCTGGTACCGGCAATCCCACCAAGCAGCACAACTGCCAGAACTGCATCTGTCAGCTCCCGCCTTCTTTTTACACGATCGATCCGAAGCTCAAGAAGATCCTCTGTACTCCGTTCTCTGGTCCCTATGTTCATCCCGTCCTGCTGCTGCATGATCCGATCACGCTTCTCATCCAGTTCACGGATCTCTCTGCGGATATATTCCATGTTTGCGGAAATCTTTTCTTTTTCCTTTTCCAGCTCCTTTTTTCGCCGGGCCGCTTCTGTCAGATATCCTTTTCTGGACATTTTCAGCATCTGCATGGCTCGTCCCATGTCAATGGAACTGTCACCGGTTCCCTGATAGCTGGCCATGTAATTCTGCAGTTCACGTACGAGATCTTTTCCTGTAACGCTTTTCAGCTGTGCCACAGACACCGTATTATCATAAACTGCCTCACTTACATTTCCCAGAATAGTCCCAAGAGCTCCCTGTTCCGCATCCACAAGACTGCCATCATCTTCACAGAGAAGCTCTCCCAGCTTCTTTTCTTTATAAAAATTCCTGGTAAGACGATACTTCTTCCCCTTACTTGTAAACCACATGATCCCACCATATTCTGCCGGATTTTCCCACGGTTCATATTTTGTATATGTATCGTTCAGAGCAGCCTTTCCCCGCAGTCTGCGAACGCCGTAAAACATGGAGCGGATAAATGTATGTGTGGTAGTTTTTCCACTCTCATTTTCACCGTAAAGTACGTTGATCCCAGGCGAAAGCTCCATATCCTTGTCCCGGATCTTCCCGAAATTTTTTATTTTTAAACGTCTGATAACCATCTTATGCTATCCTCCTGTGCTGCCCCTTTATCGCCGGCTGCCTGTCTCAAGCAATGCCTGAAGCCCATAATACAGCGCCTTTTTTTCCACGGTATCCATACCCTTTTTGGCCAGAAAATAGCCGATATAATCACCGATCAGAGTACCGCTGTAGCGTTTGTAGAGCTCACCAAGATCATACGCCGGCCAGGATTCATCCACAACATCGGTAACATTTCCGAGACTTTTCAGTTTCTCAGGGATCAGAAGAAGATCCGGCGAACGCATTCCCTGAAGAACGATCCTGTAGATATTCCTTCCTCCTCTGCGGAAAATCTGGGATTTTACCGCTTCTTCCAGAGATATCTGTGTAGTTTCCTCGTGAAGTGTCATTACCAGCTGCTGATAGGAACGACAGGCAAAGGGAACGAACTCTGTACGGATCCTTCCGTTGATCAGTCGTCCCTCCATATATCCATGTTCCCCTGTATCATTCCTGTCAATGGGCTCCAGAGCCCCGGAAAAGGCCGCCTGGTCACGGATCAGGATCTGCGGCTTGTGGATATGCCCTAACGCCACATAATCGAAGCCTGACGCCGCCAGAGCTGCTGCACTGAGAGGAATATGCTTCTCATCGCCGCCATGGGCCAGCAGAATATGGATTCCTTCTTTCTGGACAGGGACAGCCTGATCATAAAGTCCGTCTTTTATTTCCCGGTCATAGTAACTCAGTCCATATACATAGACATCAAGCCTGGGATCTTTAACGCAGGTCAGTTCCCTGCTCCTGAAAAATATAACGTTGGAATTCCACTCAAACGTATTATAAAAAGAATCTCTGCTTATAAAATCATGATTTCCTGCCATCAGATACACTCTGGTATCCGGGATGGTGGAAAACAGATAATTTACTTCCTTAAGCTCTCTCATAAGAGGCTGGCGGTGGAACAGATCTCCGGATATAAATAGCAAATCCACCGGATCTTCGCGGATGCCCGCAATAACCCGGCGGAAAGTGCTCCAGATTTCTTCCTCCCGCTCTTTGCTCCACGGGCAGCCCCTGTCGGGAACTGCGCCCAGATGCACGTCTGCAAGATGAATAAATCTCATAATGTTCTCCCTTGTGTGTCAGTCACACATATCAATACCTGTTGCCAATTTCTCCCTGCTGTTCTCTGATCTCAGGAGCACAGAACGTCCTGCTGTGCAAAAGTATTCTGATCAAAGATCGCAGTTCTTTACAGTTCTCGGGAATGGGATCACGTCACGGATGTTGCCCATACCTGTAAGGTACATGACACATCTCTCAAATCCAAGACCAAAGCCGGAATGACGTGTGGAACCATATTTACGAAGATCCAGATAGAAATCGTAATCCTCCGGTTTCAGACCCAGCTCATCCATACGTGTTCTCAGCTTGTCGTAGTCATCCTCTCTCTGGCTTCCTCCGATGATCTCTCCGATTCCCGGCACCAGGCAGTCCATAGCCGCAACTGTCTTTCCATCCTCGTTGAGTTTCATGTAGAATGCCTTGATCTCCTTCGGATAATCTGTAACAAATACCGGTCTCTTGTAGACCTGCTCTGTCAGATAGCGCTCATGCTCTGTCTGAAGATCACATCCCCAGAATACCTTGTAATCAAATTTGTCATTGTTCTTCTCAAGGATTTCAACAGCCTCTGTATAGGTCACATGCGCAAATTCAGAATTAAGCACATGGTTCAGTCTGTCAAGAAGCCCCTTGTCAATGAAGGAATTGAAGAAGTTCATTTCCTCCGGTGCATTCTCAAAGACATAACGGATCACGTATTTCAGCATAGCCTCTGCAAGCTCCATAGCGTCCTGAAGGTCTGCAAACGCACACTCAGGCTCGATCATCCAGAACTCAGCTGCATGACGGGTAGTGTTGGAATTCTCAGCACGGAAGGTCGGTCCGAATGTGTAGATATTGCGGAATGCCTGTGCATAAGTCTCTCCGTTCAGCTGTCCGCTTACGGTAAGGTTTGTCTCCTTTCCGAAGAAATCCTGTGAATAATCAACACTTCCATCCTCTGTCAGCGGAATATTCTTCGGATCCAGTGTTGTTACCTGGAACATCTCTCCTGCACCTTCACAGTCACTTCCTGTGATCAGCGGTGTATGCACATAGACAAAGCCTCTCTCCTGGAAAAATTTATGGATCGCATATGCACAGAGAGAACGTACACGAAATACAGCCTGAAAAGTATTTGTTCTCGGTCTTAAATGTGTCATGGTCCTTAAGTATTCAAGACTGTGTCTCTTCTTCTGAAGTGGATAATCCGGTGCGGAAGCTCCCTCTACAGATATCTCTGTTGCCTGGATCTCAAATGGCTGCTTCGCCTGAGGGGTAGCTACCAGCGTTCCCTTAACAATGATGGCCGCTCCAACGTTCAGCTTGGAAACCTCTGCGAAATTCTCCATGTTATCGTGATATACGATCTGAAGAGTTTCAAAAAAGCTTCCATCATGAAGTACGATGAATCCAAACGCCTTGGAATCACGAACACTTCGCACCCATCCACCTACGGTGATCTCTTTGTCGAGATACTGTTCACGGTTTCTGTAAATCTCTTTCACTGTTGTCAGTTTCATAATCTATACCTCATTCCTCATATTCAGGATTACACGTCCCTGCGGACCTCCAAACGTCCGTATCGAATTAAGTATAGACTATTCTCATGGTTCGTGCAAGGAGTAATTGCCCTGTCGGACAGAAAAATAGCGGGCCGCCGGACAGAAAAATCCCGCCTGGCGGAATGTCTCCGGCAGACGGGATTTTTCTGTCTGTTATACCATTAATAATAAGATGCGTTGATACTTCCTGTGTTGAGATAAGTAATGCAGTAATAGTAGATCCTCTTGAATGTCTTTGTTGTGTAGTGAAGTCCGTCATCACTGTCAGCGTCTGTGCCATTGTAGGAAGCATTGGTCCCGTAGCCTTTTTTCATAAGTACGCTGTACATATCGATGTACTTGTAATCCAGAGAAAGACCGGAACGGATCTTGCTGTTGAATTCTCTTACCTGTGCCTCTGTACGGGCGCCTCTTCCTGCTTTTGTGATCATAGTACTGTTGATCGGGTTTACAGACATGTAAAAGAGCTTACAGTTCTTACTTTTCAATGTGGATGCGATACTGGTCATATAGCTGACATAATTGCCTGCATTTCCCAGGTCATTGACACCCAGATTAAAGATAACGGCGATCGGTTTGGAACCTTCTGTTTTGTCGATCTCTTCTATAAGCTGTGCATATCCTGTATCCCGGAACCAGCTCAAGCCCTTTCCTGGGTTTGCAACAAAAGAAACCCCATTTGTTACAGAACTGCTCATCTGTTTTTTCAGTGTCGCCTGTATTCCTGCAGTACGGGAATCTCCCACAAAAATAACCTTACTGTACATCATACCGATCGCCGGATGAGCCATCTCATCGGAGCTGATATCCTTCTCCAGTGCACGGTTAAATACTGTCGCATACAGATTGGTGTTTTTGCTGATCCGCAGAAGTTCGCCGGCTTCATAATCCGGATCTGTGGAAGAACCGGTCCGTCTGGTCTTAGACCAGCCCATAAACGTATAACCTGTCGCATTGGATACAGATGGAAGCTTAAGGTAACCGCCCTTTCCAAGTGTTACTGTCTTCCATACGGTTCCGTTTGCCTTGCGGAGATTTACTTTTACTGACTGCATCTGTACGGAATAGTATCTGATATTACCGGAGATTTTAATCTTCGTTCCTACTTTTTTTGCAGTAGATGCCTTGCCGTTCTTTGCTGTTGACCAGCCAAGATTTACATATCCCGATCTGGATGGAACTGCAGGCAATGTGTAATATGTACCCTCTTCTACTTTTTTCTGCAGCTTCTTATATGCGGAATTGGTGCTTCCATTTCCAAGATAGAAGTTTACGGTATAGTATCTGCTCTTTCTGCGGACCGCATACAGAGTCATATCTTTTCTGACCTTTACGCGGGCACCTGCTTTATATACCACCTTACTGCTCCCCTTCCGTGTGGTCCATCCGAGATTCTGATATCCCACAGCCTTGGGTACTGCCGGAAGCCGGATCGTAGTATTTAATGTCACATTCTGTGTCAGTGCGGTATACGTCTTACTTTTGCTGGTCCCTGAATTATTATTGAACTTAACGGTATAAACAAGCTTCGCCGCCGACACCTTATGCGATGCAGCCGGCACAAAGATCAGTGCAGCTGCCACAAGTGCCAGCAAAAGCCATTTTATCCGAAAGGCCTTTCCGGTTTTTTCTCTGTTTTTCATATAAACAAACTCCTCCTGAAATACATATCCATCCCCGGGTGCCTCCGTACTTTTTTTACAGAGTATTGATAAATCTCATAAATGCATCCCTGCCCTCTGGTGTGCATTTATAAACACCGGCATCCTCCAGTACATGAACAAATACATTGCCCACTTCCCTGCGAAGAACTTCCTGGATATTATCTTTATCAAGTTTCTCATATTTTGGCAGAAATTCTGCAACCCATGCAGCATGTTTCTCGATTTTCTCATTGGAAGCGATGTCCCTGCCGCTTAAAATGTATTCTTCAAGAAGCTCCAGCTCTTCTTTCAGACGTGCCGGAAGAACAGCGAGTCCCATAACTTCGATAAGACCGATATTCTCTTTCTTGATATGATGATAGCATGCATGCGGATGATAAACCCCCAGCGGATGCTCCTCTGTTGTGATATTGTTACGTAATGTCAGATCCAGTTCAAAGGTATCTCCCACTTTACGTGCGATCGGTGTGATGGTGTTATGCGGCTCTCCGTCTGTTTCTGCAAAGATAAATGCAGCCTCATCCGTATATCCTCTCCAGCCTGCCAGTACATGTGTTGCCAGATCGATCAGTCTCGTCTCGTCTTTGCTGCGGATACGCAGTACGGAAAGAGGCCATTTTACAATGCCGGCTTCCACATCTTCGTATCCCGGGATCGTCACATGCTTTTCAATCTCTGCCTTCGCCATGGCAAAGGTGTAATGCCCGCCCTGGAAATGATCGTGGCTGAGGATAGAACCTCCTACGATTGGAAGATCCGCATTGGAGCCAAGGAAATAATGTGGGAACAGCTTTACAAAATCAAACAGCTTGATAAATGTATTTCTCTCGATCTTCATCGGAGTATGCTGACTGTTAAATACGATACAATGTTCATTGTAGTAAACATATGGAGAGTACTGGAAGCCCCATGGACTGTCATTGACGGTGATCGGGATGATCCTGTGGTTCTCCCTTGCCGGATGATTGACTCTTCCTGCATAGCCTTCATTTTCCGGACAAAGCAGACATTTTGGATAGCTGCTGGATTTTACCAGCTTGGCAGCTGCGATAGCCTTTGGGTCTTTTTCCGGCTTGGACAGGTTGATCGTGATATCGATCTTGCCATATTCGCTGTCTACTGTCCATTTCTGATCTTTTTTTACGCGATAACGTCTGATATAGTTACTGTCCTGACTCAGCTTATAAAAATAATCTGTGGCTTTTTCTGGATTTTCTTTATAAGCATCCCAGAATTCTCTCTGTACCTGGGCAGGACGCGGCATCAGACAGTTCATCAGTTTTGTATCAAAGAGATCTCTGTACACAATACTGTCCTCGATGATGCCCCTCTTTACAGCCTCATCAAGAAGTTCGTTCAAAGTCTCCTCAAGATTGATTTTAGCATACTCTGTCTCCGGTTCTGTATATTCGCTTTCCCCAAAGGCATCCAGAAGAAGATTGGTTGCATAAATTCTTTCGCATTCCGGAGTAATACCACTCTCCACCCCATACTGTACCAGTTTTTTAATACTTTCACTTAACATTGATTTTTCCCCTTTCCTGTCGCGCTTTCCCCGGAAAACAGGAACTTTTTTCCTGTTTTCCGATTTATGCCAAACGGGAACTCCCGTCTTGCCATCCTGCTGTAACCCCATGGCCTTCATCCGGCCTGCTCTGTAAGCATCACTCTATAACGTTTTCTATATAGGTGAGAAATACATTTCCGGCACTCTCAAACAGCGCTGTACTGTCATTCATTCCATACGGGCTGATCTGCCCTGTTGCCGGATCATAAAGATAGGTATTATATTCATCATAGCCTACGATCACCACACTGGAATTTTCTCCTGTCTTGGCGATCACCGGTCTCTGGGCACTGACCTCATAAAGAACATTGTCAAGAGTGCAGCCGGTCAGATCGATCACCGTTCCCATATCACCAAGGCTATCCTGAAGTTCTTTTTTCTTCCAGTTGGCTGTACGTATACTTTCCGGTACATCCTCTATATTCATCTGGAGCTTTGTTTTTTTGTTTCCACGTTCCCAGACATACTGCTGCGCACGGTTAAGTACCACTCCAGTCTGCGCATCCGCGCGTTTCACAGCTGCAGCCGGATCGGTATAGATACGGTCAAGAGAACCATATGCATAAACATAATAAAGTTCTCCCTGTGGAACGGTAGTATCCAATGTTACCGATGAGTCTTCAGTACTCTCGATCTTGGAACAAACAAGCAGCGGACTGTCTGTCTCCGGTTTCTGAGTCATGGTCAGGCGGATCAGCGTTCCTGCACGGTTTGTAGTGATCAATGCTACATCTATCTGGCTTCCGGATGCTTTTTTGTTATTCATGATATTGTCCTTTTTCTGGACTGTATAAGCATTCCCCGATTTTGCAGAAAGTTCAAACTCCATCATGGTACTGCCAACCGTTACGTTGGTGATATAAAGGCCATCCTGACGATACTCTTTTTTCACCTTTCCTTTAAAGCTTTCAATGCGGAATGTACTGATTCCCTCTGTTTCATGTCCGTTGGCATCCGTAAGAATGTCTTCATCGGAAAGGATCCCATATACCAGATCTTCATTCATAAATCCCAGAGCTCTCAGATTTTTTCCGCTTTCCGGCGAAATATCTCTTGTTTTCAGAGAATCAAATTCAATTTCCCGGATCTTCCCTGCATCATCTCCGGATTCGATCAGCCATGCTGCATGTGCCTTGGTATCTGACACAACAAAATGGTTCTGTTTGATTCCTTCTTCCAGAACCTGTGAGGTTCCTGTCTCAATATCTACCTGATACAGCTTCTGTGCAAACAGCAGAAACAGCTGATTGTTTTTGTTTACATAAGTGAGTGTTCCAAGATCTTCCTTCAGGAACTCGTAGGATTCTGTACTTGGTATGAATACTTTTTCTTCCACCACATTACGGTCGCTGTTGTAGTGATAAACACAGACACCGCTGTATCCCTCGTGAACACCACGGTTCATGTAACCGTACAATACAAAGTCCACATCCCCGTTATCTGCCACTCGGATGATCTTGATATCATGTTCGTTGCGCACATATCTGGAATCGTTATCTTCCTCTTTGCGGAAGCTGAAGATCCTTGTGATCTTTCCGCTGGACGGTGCATAAGACCAGAGATCCCCATCCTGCTCAAAAGCAACGATCTTTCCACTGCTGTCTGAAGCATAGGTGACATTCTTGTCACGGACCCCCAGAAGCAGGCCTGCATCGGAAACTACCTTCTGAGACGGATCAAATACCTTCGTTGCAGAACGTTTAAAATCCAGCAGCATGATCCTTGTTTCTGTATAACGCATACGGTAAAATTCCGTAACATCATAAATTTCGGTTTTACCCTCATCATCCTGTGCGGAAACCTGATAATCTAGCGTGATACTTGCAGTCGTTTCATTGATATCATCGATCAGCGGAACTCCTTCCATGTAGAGCTTCGGAGAAAGGGATCCCCAGCTGATATTGGAAAGTCCGGAACTGATGGAAATATTATTGTAATTCGTTCCGCCGGAAATATCCTCCGCTTCCAGATATCCGGTCAGCGTATCTGCCTGTTCCTTGTCCAGACACTTTGTGGAAAAATCCTTGACAAACTGAAGATACGCTTCTGTATTCAACTGGGTTCTGGAAACCACTCTTGTATAGTAGTAAACTTCCCCCTCACTGGTATCCAGCGTGATCTGCATGGAATACTCCTGGTTCATGCGAAGGTCACTGCCGATCTCAATCTCTGTACTTAAACAGCCGTTATCCTCTTTCGTGAGATTCTTGATCTTACGATTCTCCATAACCTTGCTTCCGTCTGAAGTCCGTACCTCATAAGCAAGCCCTGTTACTGTATCAGCATATGGGTTGATCTCAAAAGACACTTTTTTGGTCGTATCCAGCGGAGTAATACTTCCTCTCATGAAATCGGTCTGCATCTGCTGTCTGTATCCATACATCTTATTTGCCTGGGTACTTCCGATCTTTACCATAACCTCCGGAAGTGTGGCATCGTTCATATCTGAGCGGTTATCTGTAGACTGACTGTTCATCAGAAATGAGGTCCCGGCTACTACTGCCACAAAGATCACCAGCAGTATCACTCCCTTACGTAGGATCTTCATCATGTCATTCTCCCTTCTGTGAGGCTGACTCTTCCGGATAAAGAAGCCTGTCCAGGGTAGGAGCCACATGAAGAGCCTTCATGGTATCCGAAAAACTGTCCCTGCTCTTTTTCTTTCCGGTTTTTACTGCGCGGATCAGAATATTCTTTGGTGTATGTTCCATATCGATAAATTCAAGAAGCTGGGTTTCATATCCTTTGCTTTCCAGAAGCTCGGCACGAAGACCATCTGTGATCAGAGCTGCCATTCTTTCCTTCAGGATCCCATAACGCATAACAGGCTGGAGCATTTCGTTTCGGATCTGACGATTCAGTTCATGCTGACAGCATGGAACAGACAGGATCACCTGAGCCCCCCATTCCACTGCCTTGGCCAGAGCGAAATCTGTTGCTGTATCGCAGGCATGAAGTGTCACCACCATGTCCACAGAAGAAACGCCTTCGTACCCTGCAATATCTCCCTGGTAAAAATGCAGCTTGTCATAACCATAAGATCTGGCCAATTCACTGCAATGCCGTATCACATCTTCCTTAAGATCCAGCCCTATGATGTTTACATCAAAACCCTCCAGTTCTCTGAGATAATAATACATAGCAAAAGTAAGATAGGATTTTCCGCAGCCAAAATCCAGGATCGTGATCTCTCTGTCTTTAGGAAGCTTCGGAAGGATATCCCTGATAAACTCCAGAAAGCGATTGATCTGTCTGAACTTGTCATATCTGGAAGCAACGATCTTTCCATCCTTTGTCATAACTCCCAGATCCACCAGAAACGGAGCTGCCGTTCCCTCTCTGAGAATGTACTGTTTCACCCGGTTATGAGGAGCGATCTTTATCTTCTCATTCTGTGCAGGCCCGTGTTGTTTTGTTTTGATGGTTGCTTTCCCTTTCTTGCTGATAAGGATACTTCCATCCTGACTGCGTCCGGTTGCCTGAAGCTGACGAAATTCCTCCATGGCATGCTCCAGATAAGCTATCATCTCTTCCCTGGTAAAATTCTTATGATAAACCTTCGTCCCTTCTGTCATGGACGCCTGGTAAAAAATCTGACCCTTCAGCTCCACAGGACGAAGCTTCACCTTGGAAGGTCCCTCGCCAGTCCTGCGGCCACTGACAACAGCCTGTATCAGCTGTTCATTAATCTGTTCTTCTAAAAATTCCCTTATTGTTTTCATCATACTTCCATTATATTCACTTTTTGTTTTATTGTATATGGACAGATGTTATGCGAACCAGTTTTGGTCGCTTCTGCCAGTATCACTGTATCGTTCATGGGTAAACCGCCATTTTAATACTCAGTGCGGAAACATTTTCTGCACCTTCTCCTCCTGCATCTTCGTCTGGAAATCTCCTGATACACCAGCACTTCGATCAGATCATCCAGGAACCCTCCTGGAATCTCCTGTACACTGGTATCTCCTTCCATCTGTCCTTTCACCTGGTGACAGATGTGATAGAGCATGAAACGATCCGGATATTCATCATACAGCCGGCTTCCCTCATAATCCAAAAGCTGACACTGTGCTTCCGCTTTTTCCTGGATCCTTCGGGCTGTATCCGGATAGTATGATCTCATCAGATCAAATTCCTTTTCCTGTTCTCTCTCTTCATTATAAAAACCAGGACTTCCCTGTGTAGCATAAAACGGATAAAAATCTGGATAGATCATAACTCTTCTGCTGTCCTCTCTCTGCTATCTCTTACAGTATATGCAGAAGAAAAATGACGGTTCCCTCCAAAGTTCCGATCAGGCCATCCGTTTCAGCATTCCCTGGGTCAGACGTACGCTGTGCTCAATTGCAAGCTTTTCAAAAGCCGGATAATCCATGTTTGCACTATTATCTGCTTTATCTGAGATAGCACGGATGATCAGGAATGGAATCCCGTTAAGAGCTGCTGCCTGTCCGATCGCTGCGCCCTCCATCTCAACAGCATAGGCGCTGAATTCCTTTACAATATTATCTTTTACACCCTGATCACATACAAACTGATCTCCGGAAGCAATTCTTCCTTCAAAAACCCTGATCTCCGGATTTACTTCCTCGCATACATCATGTGCGATCTTACGAAGGCACTCATCTGCCTGGAAGGAAAACTCTTTCATCTGCGGGATCTGTCCCTTCGGATATCCGAATCCGGTTGCATCCATATCATGATGAAGAACATCTGTGGAAAGTACGATATCTCCAATATTGATATCATTGTTAAGGCTTCCTGCGATACCGGTATTGATCACCGCTTCCACCTGAAAGAGATCTGCCAGGATCTGGGTGCACATGCCGGCATTTACCTTACCAATCCCGGACTGTACCACAACTACCTTCTTTCCTTCCAGAACACCCTCATAAAAATCCATTCCGGCTCTGGTAGTAATGGATACATTCTCCATAACCTCTTTCAGTCTTGCTACTTCCTGTTCCATTGCTCCTATGATTCCAACACATTTCATGATCTGTAAATCCTCTCTTTCAATATGATATCCCGCTGAATTTCACAGTTTTTTCCGTTCAGCAGTATCTTTTTCTTTTTCTACATTGTTCATTATAACAAATTTTATTTTTTATGGAAACTTTTTTTGAGAGATGCTATAATCGATAAATAAACAGAACAGGAGGTAACCAGAATGGTTTATAAGACAAAAGGCGTCTGTGCTCAGGGAATTGAGTTCGAGATCGACGATAATAAAAAAGTTCACAATATCAAGTTTACAGGCGGATGTTCCGGAAACACACAGGGTGTTGCACAGCTTGCAGAGGGAATGGATGCAAATGAAGTGATCTCCCGTCTGGAAGGCATCCGCTGCGGATTCAAACCAACTTCATGTCCGGATCAGCTTGCAAAAGCCATCCGCCAGGCATTGAACGAAGGCTGATCTCACATAATCTTATTTTGTATATCGGATTTATCATCACCCTGCGAAAAATTTCCGCAGGGTGATTTTATGATGATTTGACAAAATAATTGTTTCAATGTTATCTTTGTTATCCGGTTAAATATCTGTTCTGTCCCACTTGTCACACAGTGACTGGATATCTCTTGCAAAACGATCCAGATCTTTATTGGGGCAGCCTTCATTCTTCCGGATCACGGACATCAGGCGACGTCCCATAGCCAACAGCTTCTCATATGCACGGGCAGCCTTGGTTGTTTTCGGCGAAGCAGTTGCCTTTACGATCCGAACACCGACAGCCTCATGGATACACCGGTTCTCCAGAAGATCATATTCAGTTCCACTAAAGGGTGCTGTTGCATCATACCCAAGCTCTTCTTTAAGCCTCTGGGCAAAAATCTCCGTCACCGTATCATCACCATGCGTAACAAATACGTGTTTTGGTCTCGTCTCAAAGGCTTTCGCCCATTCTATAAGTCCGTTTACATCAGCATGACCGCTGATTCCCGACATTTTGCATATTTCAGCAGCTACCTGCACAGTCTCACCAAACAACTTCATCTCCACAGCACCTTCCAATAATGCCCGTCCCGGAGTTCCGATAGCCTGGTATCCAACAAAAAGAATGGTATTTCTGGGATTCCACAGATTGTGTTTCAGATGATGTTTGATACGACCAGCATCACACATACCGCTGGCGGAAATGATCACCTTGCAGTCCTCATCAAAATTGATAGCTCTGGAATCATCGGTAGTAACGGAGGTCTTCAATCCCTGGAAGGATAACGGATTGATACCTTTATTCAAAAGATCCATTGCTTCCTCATCATAGCAGGTATATGCATTCTCACTGAAAATCGTAGTTGCCTCATTGGCAAGGGGACTGTCTACATATACCGTAAAACCATCATGGCCGTGAACCAGTCCCTGTTCTTTGATCTGTCGGATAAAATACAGCATTTCCTGAGTACGGCCTACTGCAAAGGACGGGATCACCAAACTGCCGCCTCTGTCAAAGGTCCTCTGGATGATCTCTGCCAGTATTGCCGGATAATCCGGACGTTCTCCATGACTGCGGTCTCCGTAGGTAGATTCCATCACAACATAATCTGCCTCTCGGATATATACCGGATCCCTGATCAGCGGCTGATCGATATTTCCGATATCGCCGGAAAAAACGATCTTTTCTGTTTTGTCCTCTTCCGTCATCCAGACTTCAATACTGCTGGAGCCAAGAAGATGTCCTGCATCCACAAATCTTACTTCGATTCCCTCTGCCGGTTTGATGATCTTATCATATGGGCATCTGACAAAGTTCCGGAGCACACCCATGGCATCTTCCATAGTGTATGCAGGAATAAATTCCGGTTTTCCTTCTCTCCGCCCCTTTCGGTTTCTCCACTCAGCCTCGAACATCTGGATATGTGCGCTGTCACGAAGCATGATATCGCAGAGATTACAAGTTGCCTCTGTCGCATAGATCGGCCCCTGATAGCCTTTTGCATACAAGGCCGGAAGATTTCCGGAATGATCCATGTGTGCATGTGTCAGAAGCACAAAATCCAGATCACCCGGAGCCACCGGAAGCTCCTTATTTTCATAATAATCCGGTCCCTGCTCCATTCCATAATCCACCAGAAACTTCCGTCCTGCCGCTTCCAGATAATAACAGCTTCCAGTCACCTCATGCGTAGCACCGATAAATGTTATCTTCATGCACAAGCCCCCTTTTCCATCCCACGTTCTGAAATTTCCATATCAAAAAAAGCCTGAAGGATCTCTCTGTGATATCCGATCGTCCAGAAACGCTGTGATATACAATTCCAAGAAGAAATAATCGACTTTTTGTTTATTAACGGTTTATTATTGTATTTATTATACACGAAATATATGTTTTTTGACAGTCTTTTTGTGAAATATGTTTCTTTTTTTAAGGGGATTTTTTTAGATTTTTTGATATTATTCAGAATTTTTAGGCATTCCCCAGCGAAGGTAATGTAAAGTTTACTGGATTTTTTATTTTTTTGGGGGGAGTGGCATCGCTGGGGATGTGATTTATTTTGTTGATTTGTTATTTTACGAGAATACCGCTGGTTAAGGTTGTGGTTGATTCTTTACTGCCATCTTTAGCTGCGTGATAGCCTCGTACACGGTAGTAATAACCGCTTGGCACGATTACTGTAATATCTTTAACTAAATTAGTTGCATTTTTTTTTGTAAAACTCCAACTTTTATATGTTGAATAAGTACCATTAACTTTTCGTTCTAAATACATGTTTAAATAAACTATATCGCAAGAGTGATGACACTGCGTAAGACCAGAAATAATCACTTTATTGCTAGCTAATTTCTTAATACTTGAATTTCCCAAATTTAAATTATTTCCACGTAATACGCTATAGGTTGTATCTTCTGCATAATCTGCATCCGTATCGGTTTCTACTGAAAAATCATCTGATAAGTTTTCTGCCATTACAGGAATTCCCAGCAACATACAACAACAGAATACTAAAAATACCGCCATTATTGTTTTCTTTATTTTCTCTTTCATGTATCACCTTTTCACCGCTAAACTTCCATTACAATAATATTACGATATATATTCTCCATAATCGCTTTAGAAAACTATATTTTTTATAAATTTTATAAATTCCTCTTTTTGCATTTTACCTGTAATCTGATAAAATATCGATTCATCTTTCCAACATGCTACATAATTTTCATTTGTATCTGCATCATCTTTTACTTTTTCAATATTTACTGTAATATTTTCATTCTCAAGATTTACCTTATCAATTACTTTCCCATCTAAAATATAAACACTGCTTTTAGCTTCTTGATCATATCTTCCTATATATACCATTATTATATTTTCCCCATAATAATATTCCATTACTGCATATCCCGCCGAAGTACTCACATAATAATCTTTAAATTCAAAACCATCTGGACGATACATAAATTGTGGAACTTTTGCACTAATCTCTTTTTCAATATTATCTAACGCTGTCTGCTCATCCTTATGCGCTCTCTCATTTCCTTCATCATTTTCTATTGAGATACTCGTATCATCCCCAACCCAATACCTCACAGAATCAATAAAATAACTCCTGTTCGCCTGGCTGGTCATGCTTGCGGCGAAGATACCGGCTGAGCATACAAGTACTGCTGCCGCTACACGAGCTGCTTTATGACTTTTCTTTTCGGGCAGATAAACGATTTTTACATTCTCTTTATGATCATCAGTTTTAATACTGTCAGTTTCGTCTTCTTTGTAAACACCATCTGCTTTCAGTTTTTCTACAAGCCTCTGATAAGCAGCCTTTGCCTCCTCTTCTGTTTCTCCATCATCAGGAATCACTCCATCTGGAAACAGGATTTTTTCCATCTCTTCGGTTTCTTTTTCATATTCTTCTGCCAACCATTTTTTCAGTTCGGCATCCCTGAAATTTTCCATTATTTTTCTCCTGTAATCCTATCTTTCCTTGACAATTCCTCCGTTAGAGTTCATATTTAATGATAGTATATGACTATTCAGGAGGAATCCAAATGAAACACATCGTACTTACCGGCGGTGGTACTGCCGGACATGTAACTCCAAATATTGCCCTGATTCCAAAGCTCAGGGAGCTTGGTTATAAGATTTCCTACATCGGTTCCTACGAAGGAATCGAAAAAAAACTGATCGAAGAACTTGGAATCCCATATTATGGAATCTCATCCGGAAAGCTGAGACGTTACTTCGATCTCAAAAACTTCTCTGACCCGTTTCGTGTACTGAAGGGATTCAGCCAGGCCAGAAAGATTCTGAAAGAGCTGAAACCGGACGTTGTTTTTTCTAAAGGCGGTTTCGTTACGGTTCCCGTTGTGATCGCGGCCAAACGTTTAAAAATCCCCGCATTGATCCACGAGTCCGACATGACTCCAGGTCTTGCCAATAAACTCTGTCTCTCTTCTGCATCCAGAATCTGCTGTAATTTTCCTGAGACAGTCGCCAATCTTCCAGCTGACAAAGCAGTTCTTACAGGAACTCCGATCCGCCAGGAACTTCTTTCCGGAAATGCGGAAAACGGTCGTAAATTCTGTGGTTTCACTGCTGACAAACCGGTACTTATGGTTATCGGTGGTAGTCTGGGAGCTGCTTCTGTCAATGATAATGTCCGCAAGATCCTCCCTGAACTTCTGAAGGAATTCCAGGTTGTCCATCTCTGCGGAAAGGGAAAAACCGATAAATCTCTCAACGGTACTGCCGGATACGTCCAGTATGAATATATCCAGGACGAGCTTCCGGATCTGTTTGCCATGGCTGATATCGTGATCTCCCGCGCAGGCGCTAACGCGATCTGTGAGATCCGCGAGCTTCATAAGCCAAATCTTCTGATCCCGCTTTCTGCCAAAGCCAGTCGTGGTGACCAGATCCTTAACGCACGATCCTTTGAACGCCAGGGCTTCAGTAAAGTGCTGGAAGAAGAGGAGATCACAGAAGAAAAGCTTCTGGAAACCATCCGCCAGCTCTATACCGATCGTCAGAAATATACAGATGCTATGGCAGGAAACGGCCAGGTAGATTCCATCAGTAAGATCACTGATCTTATTGAAGAATGCGCCAGAGCCTGACTATATTTCCACAACAGCCATATGAAAACTCTGCCACTCCCTTCCGGGCTGGCAGGGTTTTCTTTTATTCGTATACTTTGCGAAATTCTTCCTGCAGCCAGCGCTTCGCTTTATATATCCTGTTATTGACACCACTTTTCGTCAGACCATATTCTTCTGCAACTGTTTCAACGGAAATCTCCAGATATTTGACCTGAATTAAGATCTCATAATTTATCGGCTGTTTCTTTCGAAATCTTCTCAGCACCATATACATAAATTCTTTCTTCTCTTTACGCAGAAATACCTCTTCCGCATCGACCGAATTCTGTTCTTCCAGAAATGCCGCAACTTCTTCCTGACAGACAAACTCATGCTTGGAGCTTGATTTCTTTATATAATCCAAAGCCTTATTCATAGATGCCCTCTTGATCAGAGAAAACATCATCTTTTCATTATCAATATTCAGGCCATCCTTTATAGTATACATTTTGTAAAGTACATCCCGACTGACATCATCAGCAGTACTCCAGTCATGGAGAACCCCATACGCATACCCTCTGGATATTTTTCGGTATTTAAGATAAAACTCTTCA
Organism: Blautia sp. RTP21359st1_E11_RTP21359_211015; assembly: GCF_040910705.1. Taxonomy (NCBI): domain Bacteria; kingdom Bacillati; phylum Bacillota; class Clostridia; order Lachnospirales; family Lachnospiraceae; genus Blautia; species Blautia sp. RTP21359st1_E11_RTP21359_211015. The sequence continues at coordinate 3,422 of NZ_JBDGAB010000023.1, read as the reverse complement.
AATGTCTGATTATTCATTTTTCCTCTTTAGTGGCTATTTGTCATTCTTTAATTTTCTTTAAGATTTCATCTCTCACCTCATCGCTGAGTTCTCCGGGTTTCCAGGTTAAACCAACACCATCTCCCTCATATCTCGGAATCAGATGCATGTGAAAATGAAACACAGTCTGTCCTGCGATCTCTCCATTGTTCTGCACAACATTAAATCCATCACAGTTCAGTGCATCTCTCAGCTTTCCTGCCATTTTTTTAGCCAGGATCATTGCTTTTCCAGCAGTCTCATCCGGAAGTTCATAAATATTCGCTGCATGCTTTTTCGGCAGGATCAATGAGTGTCCTTTGCTTGCCGGTCCCAGATCCAAAATCACGCGAAATTCCTCATCCTCATAAAGTGTTGCTGATGGAATCTCTCCATTTGCGATTTTACAAAATATGCAATCTCCCATTATTTTGTCCTCCTTGTTTGCAAAATTATTTTATCTATATTCTTATTTTGTCGTATTTTCTCGAATTTTTCAATACTGTTCTTGTTGATATTTGAAATTTCTGATGTTAATATTTTTCCGAGGTGATAATATGTGCAACGATACTACAGTCAGTAAATTGAAAAACGATTTTCATTATACACTTTCAAAATTTTCACATGAACTCCGGAATCCTCTGACTCTTATTAACAGCGGACTCCAGATGATCGCATCTGCACATCCTGAGGTCAAAGAATATGAGCACTGGGATGATGTTATGGATAATCTTGATTATGTAAAAGAACTTCTTGATGAACTTTCTGCATTTAATAATGCAGGCCATGTCAAAAGAGAAAACATTGACACCTGCAGCTACCTCCGAACGATCCTTTCCTCCATAAAACCTACTCTGGATTATCTGGAGATCACACTTGAAACAGATATTCCGGATTCATTGCCATCGATGGCTCTTGACCGGATCCGTGTCCGGCAGATGCTTCTGAATCTTCTGAAAAACGCATGGGAAGCCGTTCCCATTCCCGGAGGAAAGATTTCTTTTTCTGTCATTCCGGAAAATTCCGGCATCCGCATTGATATCCGGGATAACGGATGTGGAATCTCAAAAGAACAGCAGGCTACGATATTTCAGCCATTTTTTACAACCAAAGAATCCGGAACCGGCCTTGGCCTTGCTGTTTCAAAACAGATCGCTCAGGCACACAGTGGAGACATCACGCTTGAGAGCGCTCCCGGTCAGGGAACTGTTTTCCATATTTTTCTGGGATGATAAAGAATTACAGCGATCAGGAAACCACTTAACAAACCGCCTATATGCGCTACGTTATCCACGCCTTCACTTGCAAATCCGAAATACAGTGAAAACGCAGCCATGATCAGCATCTGTCTGACAGTCAGATCTGCCACTCTTCCTCTGTGCCGTATGATCACGTAGATCATACCGCCCATGACTGCAAAAACAGCTCCGGAAGCTCCTGCAGATAAAGAAGTGTTTCCTGACTGCATATCAAAAAACAAAGAGAGCATATTTCCGCCCAGACCACCAAATATATAGATCAGAAAAAATTTTATCTTTCCTGTTACCGGTTCCAGTCTCTGGCCAAGCACAAACAGAACCAGCATATTATTGATCAGATGTGGCGCACCAAAATGCAGAAACATACTGCTAAACAGCCGATACCACTGTCCCTGTTCCAGGATCAGCGGTGCATAAGCAGCACCGCATTCCAGCATATGCTGCCCGTTCTCCGAGCCGCCGGTAAATTCCACCACAAGAAAGATCAGCGTATTTATGAGGATCAGTAAAACTGTCACAGGTTCTTTTTTTATTTCTTCCAATTCCGGCCTCTTTCCACAGCGGTTCCGGAAATATTTCCCATAACTCGCTGTTATAATCTGAAAATTCGAATTTATTTCATTATTTTAACAGATTTTCATCAGGCGGACAACCTACGGTCCCATATTAATACGATACAAAACTGGATTTTTCGCTCTGTTATTTCAAAAAAATATAACGGGCCTGTGCAAAATCGACTTCATCCTCATCCTCCAGCAAATAATCTTCTCCTGTTTTCAGAAGCTGTCCATTTACAGAAGTCCCATTTCTGGAGTTCAGATCTGCCAGATAATATGCCCCCTCCCTTTTTCGGATCTTGGCATGGATCCTGCTGACAGTTGGTATATTGATCACTGCATCCGCCGCAGTTTCCAGTTTTCCGATCACTGTGATATCTCTTTCCAGATAAATGGTAGCCAATTCCCCCGGTTCCCGGCTTACTAATGTAGCAGGACCTTTGGATGCACCTGCCGAAAGAACTACTGTTTCACCAAATCCATCTAAAAAATCTTCCGCTTTTGTCGGGATATTTTTTTTGATCTTTTCCAGTTCTTTTCTGCTGTCACCGGCATTGCTCCCTGATAGCGTACCAGATTCTTTCTGATTTTCAGAATATACAGCTGCCTCTTTTTCCACCGCACCATATTTCTGTTCAGGCACCGGCGTATCCAGTTTTTTCTTTTTTCCACAGACTTTTTTTATCAGAATATAGCTCAGCATCCCCAGTATCATTGCTGCAAGAATTCCCAGAAGAAAAATTTCTTTGCTTATTCTTGGAATATATCCGCCGGCCATTCCTGCCGTAATTCCCAGAAGAAGCACCAATGCTGCACCAAATCCAGCCACTGGCTTCCATATTTTGTTTGTTTTCCGCTTCTGTGAGTCCGCTGAAGATTTTTTCTGTTTTTCATTTCCGGACACACTGGCTCTTTCCCAGCCTTCCACCTGCCACAGATCCTCTGCTTTTTCCTCCTCAGTCATCCTGTTTTCTTCCTGGAGCACTGTTTTCTTTTTTTCATATGGAGAAAAATCTTCCTCGTCGCCGTTACATATTTTATATAACTCTTCCTTGATGTATTCCAGATGAAAGCTGTCCTCCAATGCACGTCTGTATACATTATATCCCAACATGACCGCTTTTCCGTCTTCATGATCCAGCTTTGGAAGGATATACTCCGCAAGACTCTGAAACTGTTTCTGTATTTCCCCATGAAATCCCGGAAGATAACAAAATCGGACACTTTTTCTTTCCGCATCCAGATAGATATATTCCGGTTCCAGGATCAGCTGACAGGGATTCAAAAGATACTCGGACATTTCTTCCATGATCTGTATAAAGCCTCCCAGTATCACCTGAAGCGACTCCAGATCCATCTTTTTTTCCTCAAAAAGCGCAGTCATGGAATGCCTGGAAGTTATATCATAATACACCATGAATTTTCCGTCGATTCCCTGTATCCGACACTGAAGAAGATCCGGCACAGCATTGGCCACGATCATCCTTACCTGGTAAGAATCTGTATCGATTCTCTCATCTCCTGTCAGGATCAGATAATTATGATTCATATCTCTTTTATATTCCGTTCTCATTTTATGGCGTCACCT